>CAZNRJ010000018.1:0-21243 GCA_964574945.1 uncultured Ohtaekwangia sp.
TGTTTTCTAAACCCCTCGAATTCGAGGGGTTTAAAATCGGGATTGTAAATTGTTTACCAAAATCCTAAAAGTTCAATGGTGTTTCGATTTCTCAACCAATTCTGAATGATAGTATCGGTATGTTCAGGGTCTTTATGTCTTGCTATATCAGTCAGGGAAATAAAGTCTTTGTTATTGTCTTCATACAAAACAATATCAACGCCCTGAACGTTTATCTTCTTCTTTGTTGCCATATTCTTCTTTGTAAGAGTACAAATTTACAAAAGGAAATTTGGGGTGGTTTGTTTCTATTTTTTTCACGAGCAAAAAATTTTAGCCTTGTCACCCGTCATTGGTTATAGTTTTTTGTTAACGCCAGTTATAAGGTCGTCAACCTTTTGTGCTCAGCGAAAAAGGTTGACGACCTTCAGATAAATTGAAGGGTGATAAGTTGGCGGTGGTGATTTCTGAATGAGCTACAGGTTTTTACCTTTTAATTATCGTATTCTTCAACGGTCATAAACATCGCTACAGGCGGTTTGGTATTGATCGACCAGGCATCCTGACTTGACAGGCGATGGTAGGTTGTTCCTTGCTTATAGCCTATACCATGCGTTGTAAACAACCTGTTTTCTCCTGATTTACTTGCCCACCATCGAACAAATTCAAAGGTCACTATCACATCCTGATCAATCAGAATTTGCTGGTCCTCGCAGTAAGCGATAATCCATTTTTTATTCTTGTAACTCTTAACAAAAAGATCTTTTTTAAGTAAAGATTCACCAGGTAAACTATCCCTGATTGAATAAATCTGAATACGGTACAAAACGCTGTCTACTGTATTGAAGCGTAAATGAAATTGAATGTTATCCAACCAATATTTTTTGCCTTCATGATTGATTCTCAAGCCCCATTCCCCGCCAAAGCCAAAATCAGCCAGACCAGATTGTCCGGTAGTCCATTTCGAAGGCTCTGTCCGTCCTATTTTTTTGGTTTCTCTTTTTTTATCCCGGACGATTACCTCCCCAAGCAAATATTTTTTAGGGGTGAGTTGAATCCCTAAATATTCCCTACCAACGTCTCCAATCTTTATTTTTTTAGTTTCATACCCAATAATGGAAAATCCAAGTTCATCATCCGGCAAGGCCCGACTTAAATCAATTTCAAATTCACCATTCTCATGAGAAATAACCCCCATGTTTTTGTTGAACACGCCAACATGCACATAGGCTAAGGGTTGTTTTGTCGATGCGTCTTTTATCACGCCTCTTACCATTTGAGCTTCTGCACGAAAGCAGAGAGCCATTGAAAGTACAATAGTAAATCGTATGTGTCTCATACTATTCTGAGTGTTGACATCCGGGAAGGTTATTTCTCACAAAATGACCTTTCTAAATAAGGTCGTCAACCTTTTGTGCTCAGTACAAAAGGTTGACGACTTTCAGGTAACTCGTTAGATGGCTTCATTATCGCGAGCCCTATTCTGCCAATGTTTGAGTTTATGCAGTGGCGGGAATTTGAAGCGCGTCACTGTCCCACGAAATCAAACACGATTTAAAAACTAAACTACAATTTTGCACTGAACCCCGCCATTGATTATGCCCCTTTGTTGCCAGCAGTTGGGTTTTCACTTATGCAACGTTCCCTATTTTTTTTTCGAATCTGTCCAGTTCATAAATTCTCGAAATATGGATTCCCATTTATCTTCGGTTGCGTTGTTTTCTTTTTCAATCACAAATCCGTGATCACACTCCATACAAATTTCATATCTCAAGTTTTTCTTACCAAGTCTGGTAAATTCGAGCGGAATAAGATAGGTGCTCTCAATTGGAGCGCTTTCATCTTTTCCGGCAACCTGTACAAAAATCGGAATATCTATCTTTAATAGATTATTTATTGGTGGTTCCGCATAACTCCACCATCTCTTGGATGAATAATCGCTTTTTCCATTTGCGTCAGTATCTTCTTTATTCTCAGCAATTTTTTGAAATGAGGCCATCATCTCATTTACGTTCTTAAATGCAACACTATCTGAAATATGTTTTGTCCAATTTGCTTTGCTGTTTTCTATTAAGAAGTCGAAGTAGTCTGGTAAAGCATTCCCTGCCCAGAACCCCAGATGTGTAATTTGTTTATTGATAGTCCCAAGTTTAGCTGCAACGGGCGCACCCTCAGAATGTCCGTAAACAATTACTTTGTCAAGGTTCTTTACTAATTGCTTATCAATATACTTAATCACTAAATCGGCTTGGTGTACTCTGTTTTGCAAACTGTTATTTTGATGGTACTTAGAATAGTCTGTTATATCACCATAACTTATTGGCGGAATTCCTGTCTTTGAAATAACTGCATAGCAGTAAGTGTCATTTAAAGATTTATAATCTCCTGGAAACCAGCGGTAAGAAGTGAATTTATCATTGTCGTTCTCAATTGTGAAGAGTGGGTCTGGTGAAGAACCTTGTAGATATAATACTAAATTTGTCGGCTTACTGCTTTCTCTTCTATGAACGTAAAACCAAATGGTGTCCTTTTCTTTGATAATTAGATGTTCTGTAAAACCAAATTTATTAAGAACTTCTTGTTTTGTTGGTTTTTTATTTTGTGAGTAAGAATTTGTCAGCTGAGCTACAACGAAAACGATTGTCAAAAAATTGGATATAGTCATTAAGTCAATTTATTAATTCACGCTTACCGCCTTTGTCCACTGGGTCTACCCAATTCCTGGCAACATCTAAATATAAGCATTGCATATATTTCCAATATCTCATTCTTAAGTCAGGTTATCTTCAATTTCACTTCTCACAAAACGCCCCCTTAGCAATCCAAAGTTTTTGAATTTCAATTTCCAGCAACCCTTCGCGCACGGCAGGGTCAAGCTCTATCACGGCATAGTCAAGGTCGCCCTGAATGACCAAGATGCCCCCTTCCGAATCCCCAAACGTTCCTTCGGCCACGGCATTTCCTGTTTTAATAATTCCTTTCAGGTAATCGTCATGCTTCTTAAAAATCCGGGGTGCATCCTGGATATTAAACTTGGCAATGTTGGGGATGTAGCGGATAAACTGATACGTTACCATTTCATACTTCTCACCCACAGCACAAGCCGAACCCACGCGCGGAAAATAAGGCAGCACTTCCACGCGCCATCGTTCTGCTTGCACACCCGGATCGGTTTTCAACCATTCCTTTACTTCCTCTGCCGATTTTGATTTAAAAATGAAAATGCCGCCACCGCCTTCAAACGGCCCGGCAGAAATTAGTTTACCTTCCTTGGCCAATCGCTCAATATTAGCAAGGTGACCATCCATAATTTTCTTTACTTCGGCTTCGGGCAACTCTGCTTTATCAGTTCGCTTGTTTAGAAAAACAAAAATCAGTTCAGGGCTTTGCGCCAACACCCTTTCCCCGGTCAGCGTCTTCACCGTGGGGACACAAACCATGGGGAGTTCAGGACTTAGTGCACATAACACGTGAGTGCTTAAAAAGAAAATAAAGGTTGCGAGATGCTTTATCATAGCAGGAAATTACGAAAAATATTTTTAGCCGAAAATAAAGCCGGATGGTTTGTGGGGACACCATAGTCGTTAACTTAAGGTAAGTTGTCAAAATTTTTACATGTCATCCCTACGGGACTTTAGTTCATTTTTCTTCTTTGTTTACCGACATGTCGTCCCTGACGGGACTTTAATAAAAATCCTTGGATAAGTCCCGTCAGGGACGCAATATTGGTAACAGGTTTACTACAAATGTTAAAAATCCCTTTAGGGATGAAATATAAAATGTTCGTGCTATCCACAAGATACGATTCTGACAAGGGTTTATTCTTAAGTTAACGACTATGGTGAGGACACAAACCATGGGATCAGTCCCGAGTCGTCAAGACCACTCAACCTGGTCAGACGACTAAACAAGTCATCAAAACCATTCAACCCGGTCAGACTAAAAGGTTAAAATCATTACCTTTGAAATAGAATTAAGATAAAGATCATGGGAGCAGGGAATGTCATCAGCAAAGAGCTTATCAGTCACCTGGTGATGCTGAAAGCCGACCACCAGAGTAAAGTACTTTCTTACATCAAAAGCCTCCTTGATAAAGAGTCTGTTTTGGAAGAGGATTTGGAGATGGGCAAGCGTGCAGAAACATCCGAGCAAGACATTGAGACCGGGAAGGTTAAAAAAGCGGGGACATTTAAACGGGAATTTGAACAGTGGCAAAAGAAGAAGCGAGCCGCTATGAAGTTGTAATAACCGCAACGGCCGAAATATATTTTTATGAGCTTGCCGAATACCTCTACGAACACATGGCCTTTGATCGTGCAGAAGAGATTACCAGGGAAATTCATGAGGCAGTTCTAAGTCTTGGTCTATTATACCGCAGGGGTAAAAGGGAAAATAAACTTGCGGGAAGAAAGTTTGATTATCGCTACATTTTATATAAGCGTACCCCACGAGCAGAAATCAAAATTATCTACTTCATTAGTGAAAAGGAAAAAACTGTTTATGTAACTGATTTCTTTCCTACAGAAAAAAATCCAACGAAAATATCAAAGCGGAACCGATAGTTGCATAATAAAAGTCGTCAAGACCTCTCGCCCCCGGCCAGTGTCTTTACTGGCTGAAAAACCAAACAACATGACTCGCGATGATACGAACCAAAGGAATGCACCGTAATGTGAATCAAGTTCGACCCCAAAGGGGTCGGATGTTTATAGATATATTTAATGCTATAAACATTCGACTCCTTCGGAGTCGGACATAAGCCATTCAGTCGGATGGTTTGTGAGGACACCATAGTCGTTAACTTAAGGTAATATTTGTTAAAATTTTACATGTCATCCCTACGGGACTTTAGTTCATTTTCTTCTTTGTTTACCGACATGTCGTCCCTGACGGGACTTTAATAAAAATCCTTGGATAAGTCCCGTCAGGGACGCAATATTGGTAACAGGTTTACTACAAATGTTAAAAATCCCTTTAGGGATGAAATATAAAATGTTCGTGCTATCCACAAGATACGATTCTGACAAGGGTTTATTCTTAAGTTAACGACTATGGTGAGGACACAAACCATGGGATAAGAGCAAGGTCGTCAACCTTTTTATGCTTAACAAAAAAAGGTTGACGACCTTTCACGCATCAAATAACCTGCTTACGCTTCTGCCTGCTTATCAGAAGCACTCCCAGCAAAATCATAGCGGTACCTGTCAATTGCAGAAAATAAATGTGCTCATCTAAAAAGAAGTAAGCCATAATAATGGTGGACACCGGCCCGATGCTTCCTACAATAGCTGCATTGTCGGGACCGATTCGCTTTATTCCTTCCACCACTAAATAAGAAGGAACAACCGTTGAGATAATGGCCATTAAAAAACTGTAGAAATACACCGTGCCCGAAAAGTGAAATAGGGAAACTTCACTTGTTATAAAAAAATGAACCAGCACGCCAATGGCGGCAAAGCACATTGCATAGCTGTTAAACTTTGCCGCTCCCAGCAAAGGAATTAATCTTCCGCTGCCAACAATGTAGGCGGCAAACGTAAACGCGCAAATGAAAATCAGTATCGAACCCACTATGAAGTTGTCACTTTGCTGCGAGTTGAAATCCACTTCGCCAAAGAAGGCAATCAACAGCCCGGCATAGGTAACGATAAGGGCCAGCCATTGAATCGGTTTTATTTTCTCTTTAAAAATTACTGCCGACATCAACAGCACAAGCGTAGGATAAACAAACAAGATCAATCGCTCAATGCCGGCTGTTACGTACTGCAACCCTAAAAAGTCGAGCAGGCTGCTAACATAATAACCGAGGCACCCAATGATGGCAACACTCACCCATTGCTTCCCGGTAAAGCGCACGTTGGTTTGTTTACTGGAAGAAGTAAATGCATAGGCAATGAAAAACGGGAGTGAAAAAATCATGCGCAACGCCAACAAGGAAATAGTATCCACTTCTGTATCGCGATAAGCAAGTTTTACCAAAATTGCTTTTGTTGAAAAACAAATAGCGCCCAACAAGGCGATGATAATACCACCAATGAAATAATCCCCGCCTTTGCTTTGTGTCATGGTTTGCCCGTCACCGCTTTCACCAACTTCATCAGGTCAGCTTCATTGTTGTATACATGGGGCGAAACGCGAATGGCATTTCCCCGAAAGGAAACTGAAATTTTATTTTTCCGGATGCTTGCCTTCACCTGGTCGATGGATTTACTTTCCGGCAACCGTATACCAAATAAATGATGGCCGCGATACTTGTCATCCTCCACCCAAAAGCCGGCAGCTTTTAAAAGCTGAACGGGTTTTTTTGTAATGGCTGCAGTGTACTGCTGAATTGCTTTTGGCTTCCATTGATTGATTTGTTTCAGCGCTTCAAGCAGCATGGGCACTAAAATGAAATTGCTGTGCTCGCCCATTTCATAGCGCAGCGCTCCGGGCTGATATTCGCTTTCATAATTTACGAGCGAAGCAAAGTCCTCGCTGTGCAGGCGGTTGATCCAGTTTTCTTCCACCGGCTTCCCGCTGTCAAAATATTCCCCATAGTAAGCAAGCCCTAACGAGTAAGGCCCCATCAGCCACTTGTAGCCTCCGCACACCAAGGCATCGGGTTGAACCTGTTCAACATTAAAAGGTAAAGCGCCCACTGATTGTGTTCCATCAATCACAAGCAACGCACCCACCTCGCGCGTTCTTTTTCTTATCGTCACTAAATCAAATTTGGTTCCGTCTGCCCAATGCACATTGCCAAGGGCAACGAGTTTTGTGTTTACATCAATTGCTTCCAGGATGAGTTCGTTCCATTGCTTGCCGCGATTGTTAAGGGTATCCGGTGGCGAAACAATTTTCAGCTTCACTCCTGTATCATGATGCAGCCGATGCCAGGGGTAGTAGTTGCTGGGAAACTGTTCGCCTGTTACAACGATATTATCAGCATTTGTAACTTTTATGTTCTTCATTACATTGGCCATGCCATACGACACCGAAGGCACAAGCACAACACGGTTTGCTTCGCAGTTAATTAATGTTGAAAATTCCTTTCGCACCAACTCCGTATCCGAAAAAAAATCGTCCACAGAAATTCCTGCCGGGTTTCGCTTTTTTAAAATTCCGGCCATACCTTGCTTCTCTACTTTTTTAAGTAGCGGGCTCATATAGGCACAGTTTAAAAATGTTCCGGTTGTTGGCAGCGAAAATTTTGACCGTTGATTTGAAATCATTATGAATGCGTTAGTGTTACAAATTAATTTCTTTTAAACTTAATCTAAATTATCAGGTATATTAAACCCCGAGTTACCAATTTTGTCGAACGGACATACAATCATACGACCTGGCTCATGAAGGCAAAACCTGAATTTTATAAAGGCATTGAATTTATACACATCCCCGCTTTGCCGGCCGATCAAAAAGAAATAATCCTCGCCAGTCTCAGTCCCGATAAGGTGATTAAAATTTTGAAAGACGATGTTCTTCTGCCGGATTGCATCCTTTACTCAGACTACCTGACTTGGTTCAACGCCTATCACCAGGCACCGCTAATCACTAACCGCAATCAACCCGTGGCAGCCGCGTTGGATTTTTCATTATTAAAAAATTAATCCCAAACCCCTTCCGGGATTATTTCAACAACATTGCCTATCGGGTCGTTGAAATAAAATGATTCCTGCCCATTCTTCCACACCAATGTATCAATGATGTGAATTCCTTTGTTTAGGATTTCTTCTTTGTGCTGCTGATATAATCCAGGGGCAACCTCAAGGGCAAAATGGTACTTACCCTCCGAGTAATGAGCCGGTGGACTTGTTTTCAATCGCGAATCGTCCGGGTTAAAGCACAAGAGAACGCTGGTACCGGCCCTGAAAAAAATATGCCTGCCTTGCACTTCGCTGATAATGGGTAAATCCAGCATGTGGTGATAAAAAGCTTTGGCCAAACCCAGGTCATTAAAATAGATACAGGTCTCTTTAATTTGGTTGAATTTCATAAGCATGGCCAATCAATTTTAAGCTGGGCAAAGATGGATAATTGTTCGTTTTTGGGCTGCTATTTGATTGAAAATCTGATCATTATAAAAGCCTAAGGAAAAAGGTTCATTCTTAACCGGCCAATAGTTGTCCACAAAGAACTGATTAACGACAATAGGCGTAACTATCTGATATTCTGATTAATAAGCCATAACAGTCCGGTAATGTGCATAACTATTGAATTTTGTGGAATTCTATTTTGCCCGATTTTTGGTTAAATCTAACTGCTTGAATTATACCCTATTACTAATTTTCATTCATTCAACTTACATGACTATTTTTACAAACACAAAACGGGCAAAAGGAACAAGTTGGCGCTAACCTTCGTTTTCAAATTATGAAAAGACTTATTGCTGCAATCGTGCTTTCCATTGGGTTGGGTTCACCGCTCGTATTTGCCCAAAAGGCCGAGCAGATCAAGCTTAAAGACCTGCAGGAAGTGATTAATTCCCCGACCGAACATGTGCAGGTGATTAACTTTTGGGCCACCTGGTGCGCACCGTGCGTAAAGGAAATACCCCTGTTCGAAAAATTGAATGCCGAGAATAAAAATGTAGATGTTACGTTGGTAAGTATGGATTATGACCTCGATCCTAATCCCGAAAAGGTGCATCGGTTTATGGCCCGAAAAAAATTACAATCCAAGGTGGTTATCCTGGCTGAAAGTGATCCAAACTCCTGGATTGATAAGATTGATAAAAACTGGGAAGGGGCCTTGCCTGCTACCCTTGTGATAAATACCAAAACCGGAAAGCGCAAACTTGTGCAACAGGAATTGCATGAAGGTGAATTGGAAAAATTAATTGATGAAGTAAAAAATTAAAATCCTATGAAAAAAGTATTGTTGATGATTGTCTGTGTTGGAATGCTGATCGCGGCAGCCCCCATTAAGGATGGCTACGAAGTGGGCGATACCGCTACCGATTTCAAATTGAAAAATGTAGATGGTAAAATGGTTTCGCTGGCGGATTATAAAAACGCAAAAGGTTACATTGTCATTTTTGACTGTAACACGTGCCCCTATTCAAAAGCGTATAATGAGCGCATCATAGCCCTTGATAAAAAATATAGCAGCAATGGTTTTCCGGTAATTACTATCAATGCCAATGAAGGCAGTGGCGATTCGTATGATGACATGGTGCGCATTGCAAAAAAGAAAGAGTATAAGTTTCCCTATTTACAGGATGATACGCAAGCTATCGCGAAAGCGTATGGCGCCACTAACACCCCGCATGTATTTGTGCTTACAAAAGATTTAACAGTAGCGTATATAGGTGCCATTGATGATAGTCCGAAAAATGCAGCCGGAGTTAGTAAACGCTACGTGGAAGATGCCGTGGATGCATTGGCATCCGGGAACGCAGTGCCTGTTACCAAAACAAAAGCGATTGGGTGTGGGATAAAGTGGAAACGGGCTTAGAATTTATTGTTACTCTATAGGCGTCAAGACACCTTAAGGTGTCAGACGCCTGAAAATATTTCAACAACTTTTTGTATATTCAATATTCATTAGAGTCTTTAATTGAAAATTAAAAATCCTTTTCCTGCTTTATGAAAACAAAATATTTCACAAAAGCACATCAGGAAAATTCTGAAGCCGCAATAAAGCAGATTAAAGAATGGAAGAAATCACCAACCGACTTCGTGAAATTATTGAAGCAGATGAGGGAAAACGCAACGGACAAAAAATCTCTCAGTATGAACGTGAAGATTTAGAACTCGTAGTCAATGCAAATACTGTGATTCCAACAAAGATAGGCGTCAAGACACCTTAAGGTGTCAGACGCCTGAAAAAGATACAGTCTTATCATTTCTTCTTCTCTCCCATCGGCAACTCAACATTTTCGCCCCACACGTATTTGTTAAACCACTGCCAGTTGTGCCAGGTGGCAGCAAGCCGTTCTTTTGGTTTTGTTATTCCATGACCAAAACCTTTATACACAATCAATTCAGCAGGAACATTCTTATCGCGTAAGCCTTGCAGCAATTCATAGGCATTGGCAATAGGAACGCGCCTGTCAAATTCCCCGTGTTGTATCAGTGTTGGTGTTTTCGCTTTGTTGATGTTTGTCATGGGCGAAGTCTTCTTATAAATCATTTCATCGCTCCATGGGGTTGCTTTTAAATATTGTCGTGTGAAAGGATGAATGTCGGTGTTTACATAATACGTCATCCAGTTACTGATTCCCGCGCCAACTGAAATCGCTTTGAACGAATCCGTGTTGGTTGTTAAAAAGGCAGAAATATATCCGCCCTGGCTCCAGCCCATGCTGCCCATTTTCGATTTATCAATCATGCCTTTCTTATCTAAATAATCCACGCCACTCATTACATCCCACATATCGCCCACGCCAAGGTTTTTTACATTGAGTGAACGAAACGCTTCGCCATAACCTGCCGAACCCCGATAGTTTGGCCGCAACACCAAACATCCCTTATCCAACCATTGAACAATAGGATACACATAGCCCGGTACCGGTGCGGGGGTATCAATTCCTGTTGGACCACCATGAATCACCACCAGAAGCGGATACTTTTTTGAGGGATCATAATCCTTTGGTTTGTGAAGAACCCCCTCTATCGTAGCGCCATCTTTACTTTTCCAACTAATCACTTCGCTTTGCGCGACTTTCCAATTTTTTGTTTGGGCAGTCATATCGGTCAGTTGTTCTGGACTACCATTAATTAACGAAACAAATACTTCTGTCAATTGATCATCAGCACGGCCCGTGAATGCCATCGTTTCACCGCCCTTAGAAAAGGACAATCCAAAAATCTGGTCGGGTGAATTTTTAAAAACAGTATGAGTTCCCGTTGCCGGATCAACCCGATACACCAATCGCTTCGTTTTATTCCAGATGGATGCATAGATACCTGCAGGCGTCCAGGTAAATCCTCCTAAGTTTTCATCCAGTGTTTTGGCTAATTGACGGGTAGCTTTTGAGTCTAACTGAATGGCGAACAGGTGCGAGTTCTTATAAAAGTTAGAGAGCGTGTCGCTTCCATTCGTAGTAAACAAAATTTCTTTCGAGTCGGGCGACCAATCCTCCAATCTATCCGAACTTGGATTAGTAACAAGGGGAGTTATTTTATTATCCGATAAACTGACAAATGAAATATCTGATTTAATGAATGAATTGATCAGCGGATTGGGCTGATGACTAAACGCAACCTTTGTTCCATCCGGTGAAACACTATAAGACGTCACGGTAAATTTTCCTTCCGTAATTCGTTTAGCTTTCGGCAGCTCGATACATCCGGCTTTTACTTTTAGTGAATCTGTCTTTTCATAACAAGGCCGCTCCGAAGGATCGGGCAGATGAGGATTAAAATCCACTTGCCAAAGATGGGATAGCGTGTATTCTTTATCATCGGCTTCAAAGCCGCCATATCGCTTCTCTTTTTCTTTTTTATTCTTATCCTCCGGTTCCGGCTTTTGAAAAACGAATTTAGTGCCTGACGGATGCCACTCAAAAGAAGAAACTCCCTCTTCTTCGTGGGTAACCGCTTTTGCTTCACCCCCGTCAACATTCACTATATGTATTTGATTTTTATTCCCGCGATCGGCAAGAAAAGCAATCCATGTTCCATCGGGGGAAAAGGAAGGACTTGAGCTGCTTCCCTTATGGGTATTTGTTAATTGAAATGGCTTGGCTCCATTTTTACTTAGCCAGATTTCAGAATCAAACCGGTTGTCGTTCCAATCGGTTGATTGCACTGTGTAGGCAACATTCTTTCCATCATCCGAGATTGTTACCCCGCCTACGCTTCGCAAAGAAATTACTTCTTCGAAAGTTGGAACATGCTGGGCAATTGCCCGGCTTGAGATAATAACCAGAAATAAAAATAGAGCGCGAGTCATTGTGTGAGGATTTTAATCCTCAATAAGGAAACATTATTGATCCAAAAATCAAGATAGTTTTACACCGATGGAAGTATGAAAGGATAAGTCCACGATCTGTAAAGAACCGTGGACTTAATAGTTAGTTTTTAGATGCCGGTACAGGAGCAGGCCCATCTGGAATGTAAGCCTTATATACATGACCTCCCTTGCGCTGATCAAATTCAGCACGTACATCTTTGCGCAGTTGTTCATTCTCGAAAAGATCAACCATTGTCATGGCGAGCGACTTTGCTGCAAAGGTCATTCCTTTATGGCCAATCGACATTCCGCCACAGGCAACAACACTCCAGCCATGCCAGGCTGTGTTGGCCGGTGCAGTAGTTGCAACCAATGTAATCTCAGGAACAATCCAACTGATATCCCCCACATCAGTAGAGCCTCCGGTAGGATGTTCTTGTGTTTCTTTTAACGGATGGATTTTCCCGTCCAGTCCCGTTTGCTCACCGCCCTGCACTTCCTGGATTTTTTTCGCGAAAGCAATCTCTTCAGGTGTATAATTAATTGGCCCTAAATACTCCAAATTCTTTTGAAGGGCTGCTGCCCCGGTTCTGTTAACCAACAATTCATAGTCCCCTGTTTGAATCGTAACTTTTGATTCCACTCCTGCAATTTTGGCAGCGCCTTCGGCTATTTCTTTCACCCGTGCAAACACCACCTCAACCCCTTCGCGTTTACTATCGCGCACCCACATCCAAAGCTTTGCATACTCGGGCACAACGTTTGGAACATCACCCCCATTCATAATTGTGTAATGCATGCGCACACTGGGGCGCACATGTTCGCGCAACATATTCACGCCATCCGTAAATGCTTCGAGACCATCCACCGCACTTCTTCCATTCCAGGGATCGGCTGCGGCATGTGCCGCTTTGCCTTTAAATTCAACAATGAAATCTACCATTGCTTGTGAGCTTTGCGTGCTTGCCGCGATCTCTACATCCGGATGCCAGTCCAAGCACACATCCAAATCAGCAAAGAGACCATCGCGCGCCATATAAATTTTTCCGCCTACCGATTCCTCTGCGGGTGTTCCATAAAAACGAATTGTGCCTTTTAATTTTCCTTGCTGTATCAATTCTTTAATAGCAACCGCAGCGCCCAGACTACCGGCACCAAAAAGATTATGGCCACAGCCATGACCACCCGCTCCGGCATTCAATGCTTCTTTTACAGGTTGTGCTTTTTGCGAAATTCCGGGCAAGGCATCATACTCGCCCATGATACCGATAATCGGTTTGCCCGATCCATACTCCGCTGTAAATGCGGTGGGCATTCCTGCAACTCCACGCTTTACAGTAAAGCCTTGCGCTTCGGCATAGTCGGCCAACTCTTTGGCAGATTTATCTTCGCGCAAAGCGGTTTCTGCGTATGCCCAGATTTTATCACTGATCGCAATCAATTCCTGCTGGTGTTTATCAACGGATTGGATGACAGAAGTTTTATTGGGATTGATGGTTGGTTTTTTCTTTTGCCCAAAAGCAGTAAAGCAAGTAAAGGCAAGCACGAACAGGGCGTATTTTTTCATGGTGGGATTTAATTGTGATCAAGATAAATAATTTTCCGGTTGTTCCAACATCTGTTCATTAGGCAGTGTCTAAAGGATAAATCGACTTTAAAATTTATGAACTTCAAAATAACTATTGCATTTGTCATCATTCTT
Source organism: uncultured Ohtaekwangia sp. (assembly GCA_964574945.1). Classification (GTDB taxonomy): domain Bacteria; phylum Bacteroidota; class Bacteroidia; order Cytophagales; family Cyclobacteriaceae; genus ELB16-189. The sequence goes on from CAZNRJ010000018.1 coordinate 13,562, forward strand.
TTAGCAAATCTATTTGTTAGTTGTGAGGAAGAACCGATAGCAATTTCTTGCGATCATGCTGTAAATGCAACCGTTCGTGACTTGCGCGGACTTGATGGCTGTGGCTACGTTTTTGAATTGGCCGATGGAACGAAGCTTGAACCTCAAATGATTTGGTATTGCGCAACTCCATCATTATCAAAAAAAATGACCGGGAATCCGCTTAGTAATTTTCAGTTCATCGATGGCAAACAGGTAAAAATTGGGTTTGAAGAAATACCAGATGCCGCAAGCATCTGCATGGTTGGAAAAGTTGTGAGGATTACGTGCATTGAAGAGCTCGCATCATCAACTGAAGAGTGATGAGAATGGTAATCACTTTAATCGTTTGCGTTTTAGTGGGCTTTACCAGTTGTGAAGAAATTGACCTGCCTTCGGATGTTCCAAATTGTGTTAAGAAGTTAATTCGTGATAACCAAACAAACCCACAGAAAATCTGGCGCTATCGATACCAAAAAGAAATTGTTTACCTGGTTTTACCAGATTGTTGCGATCAATTCATTTCACTTTATACAAGTCAATGCACTTTCATTTGTGCCCCGAGCGGTGGGTTTAGCGGAAACGGGGATGGAAAGTGTCCGGGTTTTTATCAAGAAGCTGAAGATCGTGTTTTGATATGGGAGAGGCAAGACTAAAATTTAGTACTCGCACCACCACCTCCCGAATCTCCGCCACCACCTAAATTATCTGAGCCAGACTGCGCAACGTTGCCGCCCATGGTTTGAGAAATTACAAACGCCTCCACATTCATATCCGCCCAGCGTTCGGATAAAAGATTTTCACCGGTAAACCCGTTACGTATTACTTTCAGATATCGCATGAGCATAATCGCTACTCCAATCAGAATTGCTCCTGCAAGGGTTAACGTAATTTCAGTATGCCCCAGGCTGTAATAATATTTAAATGTGAAAACAGAAAAGGCAAGTGCCACTAAACTTACGCGAAGCAACACGAGGTCTTTGTTCTTAATTCCGGCAACCAAAAAACCCACAGGAATAATCACCGTAAGCAAATAGAACAGAAAAGCAAAGGGAATGTTTTCTCCTTCCTGCAATTCAAGATCCATTAAGTTTACACTCAGCTCCCGCACCACTAAGTAATTTCCAGCCGCATAAACAAACAGAAGGCTAATCACTTCAACAACAATCAAATTGTTTGTCCATAGTTTATGCTTTTCGTTCCCTTTTAATTTTTTAATTCTCCAATACAGTAAGCCAAAAGCAATAATAAATACGAAAGGAATTATCTGCTTCAAGATGCCACCTGCCTGGTAGAAATTGTAAAACAGAATTCCCGCAAAAGAAAGCACAGCCGCAACCGTAGTTAATAAATCGAGGTACCGGAATGCAGCAAAACTAAAAACAATAAGACTGGTTAGTAACATCAGCTGCGGACTATCAAAATCGACAAGACCGCCTACACCGCCAATCGTAAAACCACATGCGTGGTACATCATAGCTTCCGTTACTCCCGACTTGAAGTGATTGTTGGCAATGAACATCTTTTCCAATGCCACAAACGAGGCAATGCCATAGATGATGCTTGTAACTGAAATCCCGGTTTCCCCCAATCCTGAAAAGAACAGAAAGAACAGGCCTGTTACCCCCGAAAGCGCTAACAGGGTTGCGATGAAAAGCAGGATGCGGATGATTAGGTTAGGGTGATAGAATGGCGTTTTATATTCTTCGTTGATTTGTGTGTGTTGACCGGTTGTGATAAAATTATGCTTTGCCCATCGCTTTACCTCCTTAATCACGTTAAGGTTATATACATGCCGGTGATTGTACGCGGATGTCATACTTGTTTAAAAAAGCTTTTATACCGGATGATAAAAAATACAAAGCCACCGCACGAAAGAATTGAGTAATAAAACCATAACATAGGTTCAATTTCAAAAATGGTTTCTGCCAGTAAATAAGTGGTAGCGATGTAGCCTGCTAAAAAAGCATAGAGTAAAAATAAAAATGAGCGTCTGCTCCTTGCAGTGTACCAGGCAAACCCACAGCCTGCATAGATTAGCAGAACATATACATACCAGGCGCCCATAAACAAACCAGCCACACACCCAACAAAAAAGATGAGCGTGCAAAAGTTGAAATAGGTAAATGTAAAATGGGGCTTGATTTTTTTCCAATCCAACACAAACGCGATGGCCGATACAATCACAGCAAAAAGGATGGCTGTGTTATACAGATTTGATTCCGTTAGAAATTCGCTGCTGTACCATTTCTGTGGCGATACACTGATACTCCAAAATGAAGCCAGTGCCGTAATGGCTAATGACAGCACACCGAGATGATCGAAACGATAGGCAGCGTAGAAAAAGAAAATGGCTGTTATCAAAGTACTCCAGCCTAAATGTTCGTACAACGCTCCATATTGAAATTGCAGATACCCTTGAATCGATACAAACAACAGACAGCCCAGCAGCAAAACATAATCATAATACGGGGTTGGGGATTTAATGGATTCATTTGAATAACCTCGCTCATGTTTTATCACATACCAAAAGCAACCGATCATCAACACGGTTAACAAAGCGATGCTCACTAAGTGGCCTATGTCACCAATGTTTTGATAAATGAGCATGCCTGCACCCGTAGTAAATAGCATTACCCCGAGGTAAAGCATCGTCCGCAGTTCATAAAAAACCGAAACGACTTTTCCTGACGTAATCACATCAATCTTCTCAAACTGTTCCTCGGTGATCAGTCCTTTTTGAAGAAGTTCATGCGGAGTGTTGCGGGTCATTTATTTTTTGGGTGCATTTAAATAATCAAATGTTAAATGAAGAAACGCTTTTACTCCACTGGCAAGTGCTTTTTCATCAATCATAAAATCAGCCGTGTGATGCGTGGGCGGCTTTGCCAATTGCATATCCGCAGGATACGCACCAAGAAAAAAGAAAAACCCGGGAACCTCTTTCTGGAAAAATGAAAAATCTTCGGCCATTGTTACCGGTAACGTAATCATCACATTCCCTGCACCCACAGCGCGTTGCAGGCTTGGTGCCATTTGTTCAGTAAGGGTTGGATCATTCACTGTTGCCGGGTACATAACCTGAATAGCTACTTCTGCTTTTGCTCCTGCGCTCTCAGCTATTTTAGTGGCCGTGCGAATAATATCGGCATGTACTTTCTTTTGCATGTTATCATCAAAGGTGCGGATGGTTCCTTCCAGCAAAGCTTCCTCAGGAATAATGTTTCTTCTAATACCCGCGTGCATACTTCCTATGGTTATAACCACTGCTCCTTTAGTAAGTTCACTTTGGCGACTGATTATAGTTTGCAGACCGTTTATTATCTGACTCGAAACAACAATCGGATCAACACTATCCCACGGAGTGGCACCATGGGCACCCTGGCCTTTAACTTTTATATCAACACCATCCACTGATGCCATCAGTCCGCCCGAGCGATAAGCAATTTTACCGGAGGGCACGAGTGATTGTATGTGCAATCCAAAAATTGCATCCACTTTTGGGTTTTCGAGCACTCCTTCTTTCACCATTAACTCTGCACCCGATGTTCCATCGCTAACCGGAGCACCTTCCTCTGCCGGTTGAAAAATAAATTTCACAGTCCCTTTCAATTCATTTTTATTCCTGGAAAGAATTTCGGCCACAGCCAATAGAATAGCCATGTGCCCATCATGGCCACATGCATGCATCACCCCGGTTTCCTGTCCATTAAATGGAACTCTCTCTTTCGATGCAAAGGGCAATGAATTTCTTTCTGTTATGGGCAACGCATCTATGTCGGCACGAAGCGCAACTACATGACCAGGCTTTCCTCCTTTCAAAATAGCCACCACCCCGGTTTTCGCTACCGGATATTGAACCTCAAGTCCCAATGCTTTCAGTTGATTGGCGATTCGCTCGCCTGTCTTTACTTCCCGGTTCGATAGTTCGGGATGCTCATGAAAATACCTGCGCCACTCGATCATCTTTGGCTCAATCTCTTTTACCTGCTGATCTAATTTGAGTTTTAGCTTCGCGTCCACCTGGGCAATGGTTACAATAGTAATGAGCGAAAGGCATACTGTTTGATAAAATTTCTTCATAGGTTTGGGCAATTCGAAATCAAGATAGAAATAAAGGGTGCGGACACAAAGGTTATTCTATGCAGTGGTTGAAAATCTTTTCAGGAATGGATGCAGCACGCGCTAAGTTGATTGAAAACAAGCCGCAATTGCTTATTGTTTTGGGTAAACGCATTTGTCTTGTGAAACAGGGCGATGCGATTTATGCGGTGAGTGATGCGTGCACGCACAATGGTGAGTCGCTCAGCAAGGGAAAAGTAAATCATGCGTGTGAAATTGTTTGTCCGTGGCACGGGCACATTTTCAGCCTTAAGACGGGCCGAGAGTATCAACAACGATCTAACGATCTTAATTGTTACCCTATAAAAGAAGAAGCTGATGGGTTGTATATTGGGGTTTAGATAGAATCAATTTGCAAATTTTATTAAAGCATAAACGAAAACAATAGATACAAATTTGTAATCGTTAGTAGTGTATGATACGGTTGTTGAAAAGAGAGATTTTGTTTTTTATTACCCTCGTGGTTGGTTTTGCAGCAACCGCCCAGCCCGATTTTGAGAAAGATATTTTGTTGGGCCGATTAGCCTACACAGAAGTTGTTCCTGCCAATCTATTAGCAACCCGTTCGGTTGTTTTGTTTGATCAGGGTATTACGCAAAAGGATTTAGAAGAAACCCAGGCTGCCTTTCAAAAAACAGGCATTGATGCCGGGGCTTATTTTCATTGTGATGATGTGCTGGCCGGAGCAGATCCTGAAAAAGCATTTTCAACATTATTAAATATGCGTCAAGTTTCTTTTCTGATTTTTTTTAGTAAAGAGAAAAGTGACTATTCGCTTACGTTTGTTCCCTACAATGGCAAAGGTGATTTGATCAGTGTTTCTGCCCCGGCCTGGAAACAGAATGGGCCGGTGTTAAAAGAAGTGCTGCTTACCATTTATCGTTTTGCGGTAAGCAATCAGAAAAAGAAAAATTTCCTGATCAATGACCTTCCCGAAACCGACATCCCATTAAAGTATTTTACCGGAAGAAGAAACGAAACATACACCGCCATGGTAAAATCATTTAAAGTAGCCGTGCCAAAGTTTGGTAACGACCGGGCCGATACGGCCTTGGTGCAAATATTGAAACAACATTTCCCTGTTAAGTACGAATTGGTGAATCCCGAATTAGATGATCGTGAGCTTGAGCGAAGGGGGTTTGTAACCGTGCTTCGATTTGTTCACACCCGTGGGCGCGTGGCCAAAAAAATCCTTGACTATGATTTATCGCAAATGGCAAGCTCCATTGCTTCGGTAATGATAGTGAATGGCGAGCCGCAGATCAAAACAATACCCGCTGACGAACCTGTTTATAAGTTTTACATCAGGCATCTTGAGTATGGAAACATTTTTCTGGGCAATAAATGGGATGCTGACCGATCGTGGCAAGTAGCCCTCGCCAATCACCTGCAGTTAATGCGATTGGATTTGAAGTATTGAGGCAACTGGAAAATCCTGATTAACCTTTCTTATTTCGCTTCGAAATAACAACCGCAACAATAATGATCAAAGCAAACCACACGAAGCGGTTACTATGAAAGTGTGGGAAGAAATGCCAGTCGTGACCCCACCCAAAAATGCCATGGAAGATGGCGCCAAAAATACCACCTATTACCCCGAAGACTGCACCAAAAACCCCGGCAACAATGCCAATGGCCCCACCTATCAGACCCATGCCAATACCAAACCAAAGGGGGAAAGTGAAAAGAAGGAGGAGTGCAAGCAGGATAGTGGATGATCGGTTCATGGCTCAAGTTTTTCAAACCCTCACAAAAATCATTCACATTTTTCTTTGGTTAGAAAAAGCAGGCATACAATTCAAAAACAAGGATTGCCCAATCTGTACTTGATCGGAAGTGTTGAAAAATGAACAGGTTGATTAATAAAAGTGAACAGTAAACTGCTGCTGTTGCCGGATTCCTAATCAACTCCCGGGTCTGAAATCATTCCAGGTGCATTTGCAGGGTGTACAATCATAGTCTAAATTGTGTGCTTTATTTTACTTCATGACTAAACCCTTGTTCCGCAAACTGACGTAGTGCTGATTAAGAAACAATGTGACACCACTGCCTGGAAAGAAAAACTAAGTAATATGGTGCCTTCTTTCGGTCAGTCGATTTCAGAAAGCGAAGAAAAAGTGTTAGCAACGCGCACAAGCAAAATTTTAGGAATGAGAAGCTGAACCGATTGCCAATGGTTTAAAATTGTATCAATAATGGCTAAGGAAAGAAAAACATTGAAATTTTATCCTGCCGAGCGGGTGAAGATATTGCCCGTAAGGCGAACACTGAAGGGTCATAAATATGCGGTAACCAATTACGGACGGGTGATTCGTTTCAACAAAACACCTAAAGAAGGCGCATTCATCAAACCGTACTTAGCAACATCCCATGGTTACCTTAGTGTGTTTATTATGAACAATGGCAAACGCACAAATGCCTTAATCCATCGCTTAGTGGCTATGAATTTCTTAGCCAAGCCTACTAAGGATCAGGTTTTTGTTATTCATAAAGACAGGGATAACTACAATAATCACCCTTCGAATTTAAAATGGGTAACTAAAGCCGGGCATCTAAAGCATGCCATGAAGGGTGATAACTGGCGAAATTCCTATGCCAAACAAATGCAATATAAACTTACAGAAAACGATGTGCGTAACATTCGCAAAAAAATTAAAGGGGGAAAAACCCTGATGAAAGAAATAGCTAAACAATTCGGAGTAACTGACATGCAGATCTACCGGATTAAATCGGGCGAAAATTGGGGTTGGTTAAAATAGAATATATTGAACATTGAGTCATTTCAATAAGCAACGGTTCAAAACATCGCAACAATCGGGTTTTAAGGTGTTCATCAACTTCACAACTTTGAATCACCAATTCAAACGAGTATGAGCACACAAGAAATCATCAACTATAATCGCATTGCCGAAGCGATTTTCTATATCAAACAAAATTTTAAGGCACAACCTTCTTTAGAAAAAGTTGCTGAAAAAATAAACATCAGTCCGTTTCATTTTCAACGCCTGTTTACCGACTGGGCCGGAGTGAGCCCAAAAAAGTTTCTACAATACATAAGCGTTGAGCACGCCAAGTCCATTTTGAAAGGGAAGCAGGCAACTTTATTTGATGTTGCCGAAGCGACCGGTTTATCAGGCACGGGACGATTACATGATTTGTTTGTGAACATTGAAGGCATGACTCCCGGGGAATATAAGAACGGTGGCGAAAATCTTACCATCAACTACAGCTATGCCGAAAGTCCGTTCGGAAATATCCTGGTAGCCTCCACCGCTAAAGGTATTTGCTACATAGCTTTTGCCGATGAAGAAACAGAATCGCTTGCTGCCCTGCAAAAGACCTTTCCAAATGCAAATTATAAACAAGTGGTTGATCTTATTCAGCAAAACGCGCTGTACATTTTTACCCACGACTGGAAAAAACTTAACAAAATAAAATTGCACTTAAAGGGCACCGACTTTCAATTGAAGGTATGGGAAGCCTTGCTAAAAATTCCTATGGGACAACTGTCAACCTATGGAACTATTGCGAGCCAGATTAAT
>CAZNRJ010000018.1:21253-21515 GCA_964574945.1 uncultured Ohtaekwangia sp.
GATTAATAATTCAAATGCTTCGCGGGCGGTGGGCACGGCCATCGGCAGTAATCCCGTAGCGTTTTTAATTCCCTGCCACCGGGTTATTCAATCAACAGGTACCATAGGAGGTTATATGTGGGGGCCAACCCGCAAGACCGCTATCATCGGGTGGGAGGCTGCGCGAACCAATTCTTAACTCATGTTGCATCATATTGATTTAGAAAGCTCTCCCTCTCCTTTGGAGAGGGTTGGGGTGAGGCCTTCGGAACAAAAACGAAAT
>CAZNRJ010000019.1:0-9947 GCA_964574945.1 uncultured Ohtaekwangia sp.
GAAAAGATTAAAACCTCACTCAGCAGACGATCATTTTTGAAATCATCCTTGCTTGCCAGCGGTGGTCTCATGATTAGTTTTAGCGGATTAGCAAAATACATGTCTGGCAGTAATTTCAATTCAACAAATCTTGCTGAAGAATGGAATGAGCTAACCGGCTATATCAAAATTACTTCGGATAATATTATTAAGATATTCAATCCTAATCCGGAGTTTGGACAAAATGTGATGACTTCACTGCCGATGATTGTGGCGGAAGAATTGGATGTGGAGTGGAAAAAAGTGATAGTAGAAATGGGGCCACACGACAATGCGAAATTAGGACCGCAATTTACCGGAGGAAGTAATTCAGTCAGGATGTATTGGAAACCTCTGCGTGAGGCAGGTGCGGCTGCCCGTCAAATGTTGAGAGATGGGGCAGCGCAAACCTGGAATGTACCTGTGGAAGAAGTGACCACAAAAGCCGGCATGCTCTATCATGAAAAAAGCGGGAAGGCAGGAACGTATGGCGAGTTTGCAACAAAGGCTGCGGCCAGTCCCATACCCAAAGAAGTAAAGTTAAAGGATGTAAAGAGTTTCAACGTGATTGGAAACTCAAGCAAGAATGTAGAAGGTTTAAAAATTGTAACCGGTAAACCTCTTTTTGCTTTGGATCGCGACTATGAAGGAATGCTGATTGCCATGATTGAACATCCACCTGCTTTCGGCAAGAAACTTAAATCTTTTGATGCATCTGAAACCTTGAAGATGCCAGGAATCAAAGATGTGTTTTCGCTAAAATTGTATGAAGATGGTTTTGAACAGGCAGGTTTCGATACACGGACATTTAATGACTTGCTGGTAGTGGTAGGCAATACCACCTGGGAAGTTATGAATGCACGTAAAAAACTAAAAGTAACGTGGGAACCTATCAGCGAAACGAAGGAAACCATTGGAGGTTTTCGTGGCAAAACTGAGGTGGTTATTCCAGCAGGGCTTGAGAGTACCACTGCACAGTATGAAAAAATGGCCGAGTATGCGAAGAAGCCTGCACAACAATTACGAAAAGACGGAGACCCTGAAGCGGCATTCGCTAAAGCTGCACAGATTTTAGAACGCACCTACACTGCTCCTTTTTTGGCGCACAACTGTATGGAGCCTATGAATTTCTTCGCGCACGTTACCGATGAAAAAGCTTTGTTGGTAGGTCCTCACCAGGCACCGGGTTGGATAGAACCTACACTATCGAAAATTTTAAATCTGCCGGCCGATAAAATCGAAATCCAAATGACCCGCATGGGTGGAGGCTTTGGCCTCCGGGCATACGGACATTATCTTGTGGAAGCGGCTCTTATCTCCAGGAAAGTAAAAGCTCCTGTCAAACTTGTTTATAGTCGTGAAGATGACATGACGTATGGCATTTATCGTCCCATGTATACAGCCACATATCGTGCGGCATTGGATGCGAATAAAAATGTAATTGCCTTTCATGTAAAGGGTGGCGGAATTCCCGAGCATCCTGTTCATGCAAACCGGTTTCCGGCTGGCGCAATTGATAATTACCTCGCGGAAGGTTGGGCAATACCATCCAATATAACAATCGGGGCATTCCGTGCACCACGATCAAATTTCAATGCAGCAGCAGAGCAATCTTTCCTTGATGAGTTAGCTGAAGTGGTAGGTAAGGATCCGATAGATTTCAGACTGGAACTTTTAAAACGTGCGAAAGAAAATCCTGTAGGTAAAAATAATGACTACGATGCTGATCGGTACGCAGGCGTATTAACGTTGCTGAAAGAAAAATCAGGATGGAATAATCCTGAAAATAAAAAATACAGTCGGGGCGTTGCTGCTTACTTCTGTCATAATTCTTATGCTGCTCATGTTGTAGATGTAGTGACTAAGGACGGCCAACCTTATGTTGAACGCGTCTTTAGTGCTGTTGATTGTGGTGTGGTGATTAATCCGGATGCCGCTGTTAATATGGTGCAAGGTGCGGTAGTGGATGGAATCGGAAATGCTTTCTATGGAGGTCTGACACATAAAGAGGGCGTTTCAGATCAGAACAATTTCAATCGCTATAGAATGATCCGACTCAAAGAAGCACCTAAAAAAATTGATGTGAGTTTTGTGAAAAGTGATGTTGATCCAACGGGTTTGGGTGAACCACCATTTCCGCCAGTCTTTGCAGCCGTGGCTAATGCATTATATAAAAACACGGGAAAACGATTCTATGATCAGCCGTTTGGAAAGTTTATTGAGTTGAATCGCCAGAGAATGTAGCAACAAGAAAGTGAAGAGTGAGAACGATTTAGCATCTGGGGGAGAAGATGCCTGACCAGTTAGTGTACTGACGCTTGTCCTACTTCTTACCAAGTCCTACCTGAAAATTTCCATCCGGGGTGCCGGTAACTTTCAAATTCATGAAGGCAATTTTTTTGGCCTTGTCGATATATTCAATCTCATCCACCTGGTTCAAATCAACTTCTTCGGGCTTGCGGTTAAACAACGCACTGAAGCCGACTTTGGTCACTAACTTCATAGGAACCCGCACATAATATTCCATGCTAAGGTCAAGCGACTGCTTGCCCGACATTTGAATGTACCCCAGTGATGAGTTAATGTTCATGGCAGGAATATCGAGCACGCCATTCGTGAGCGTAAGTTTGTTTTGCAAGGTATCGAACCGAACAAGATTTAAGTTTTTGTCTTTGAAGTAACTGGCCAACGCTTGCATGGGTGCAAAATCTACCAGGCTGCCATCGTAAATCCTCAAGCTCATTTCTGCTTTGGTGTTGCTCATGATGGGCACCAGGTCAGGATGTACCTGGACATAACTTTTTATTTGTCCGCTCAGGCGGCCCTTCACATTTTTGTTCACTACTACATCCTGCCCAAAGTGATCCAGCTTCAGCAGCATCTTTTCCAAATCAACTTCATCGATATTAATCTGGCTCTGAAAATAAATCTCCTCCGGATTGCTGCCATTAAATTTTCCGCTCATAGCCACCGCACCACCGGCCACTTTCATCATTAGCGTATCGACCGTAATTGTTTGATCCTGCTGCATCGCCAGTTTTGCATTGACATCTTTTAACCAAAGCCGGTTGTATTTTATTTTGGCGATATCAAACTCTGCATTGAAATCCGAAAAGGGAATAATAAAAATATTGAAAGCTTGTGCATGTTTGATGGAGTCTACTTTCACAGCTACCCACTTACCCGTTGAATCTTTCTGCTTTCTTTGCTTAGGGGCCAGGTCATAATGACTCATTTCGTCCACATCCAAAAATTTGGAAGTGAACGTCAGCGAGTTCGCAATTTTTTTGTCGTAACGGTCTACTCCCTTGAAGTAGTATTTTAAATTAATGTCGAAATCGCTGTTGCCGATTTTTCCCCGCAGGGTGTCGAAACTAAGAATCTTCGATCCATACTTGACACCACCGCTGATCCCGGTTAGTTTTAGGTTTTGATTTTTCAGATCGGCCGTTACATTGGCAACATGCGCTTTGGCAAACCGGAAGATGGTATCGTAACTCAAATCAATTTTTGCACGCAACCAAACGTTATTTAATTCTTCGCGCCTGTAGCCGCGTGGCAGGTAGCTGCGAACTTCCCTGTTGAACACATCGCGAAAAGCAAACCGGTTTGATTTAAAATCAAAAGCGATCTCCGTTTTTCCTTTTTTGATTTTATCGAACCATAACTGGTAATTCGTCACGCGTCCTTTAAAGTTGATATCCGAACTATCGATCATACCGGTAAAATCGCGAAGCCGCAGTAACGTATCATTGATGATTACGGTAGCGCCAACATCTTTGAAGGTGTGTGCATAGTTTTTAAACGTGCCGCGCAAATTTTTCATTTCAAACGTTCCTTTCGGCAGGGGCGAGGGATTCAATAATTGGGCTACTGTTGTTTCAAGTGAAAGACCGATATTGAATCCGTGAATTTCTTCGTTCCACTTGCGGGCCAGTGCCGTGTCATACGAAAGTAAATTTGCTAACATTAACTCTTTGCTTCCTGCCCGCAAAGCAAGCTTGATGGGCTTATCGCGATCGCGCAAAAACCCGCGCACATCACTGATGCTGCCACTGAAAGCAATATCCGATTCACCAATCTTCATGGTGGCGGAATCTACCGTTACCCGGCCGTCAATCATTTCAGCATGGATATCCATATACACAGTATGCGGATAACCGGGGATGTTGAACGTTAGGTCTTCTACACTCAGCCTGCTTTGGATTCCTTCCTTTAACCGATTCAATGATTCTTCGGGCAGGTTAATATCTTGTAGTTCTTTGAAATCCATATCCAGCTTAATCTTGCCGGCAATTTGTTTTAGGTCGGCAATGCCAAAAAATTCTCCCAGAAACTTCAACTCAAGTTCGGAGTTGATTTGTACGAGTGTTTTTGGATTTGTAAAATCGCGCACCACAAAATTTCCTTTGAAGATCCCTTTCTCGGGCCGTGCACTCACACTCAAGATATGTACTTCAGAAGTTTGCAACGAGTGTCCTTCACCATTGGTGTAGTACCCTTTAAAGCCAAGCTGATCTAATTTTTTATTGGAGCCTGTGTTTAAAAACCAAACATCTTCGCATCCAAAATAAACTTCAACCAACGGCAGTTGGCCTGTTGCTACTTTACCTTGCACAGTAGCATCAAAGTAAATGCGGCCATCATATTGAAAGGGTTTGAGGTCTTCTTTTACATCGCCAGGCAGAAATGCCGTAAAGAGATTGAAGTCCTGCTTGTCACCCTTCACCCGAAAGTTTACATCGGTAGTGTCATTAAGATCGGCATAGCCTGTCACGTTGAAATCGGCTTGTTCAAATTTCAAACTGCAACTTGAAATTTCGAATAGCTCAGTATGCATTTGATATTGCGCCACAACATCCAGTTGCAGAGGTTTATCGCGAAACAGGGTAGTGTCCGTTTGGCCGGTGATATCAAGCTTCATGACGCTGCTCACAGCAAGGCGTAGCTGACTGCTATCCATAGCAAAAGAGGAAGTCAGTTTTTCAATACGGGTACTGATTGTCCGGCCACTCGCTTTATCAAAAAATGAAAGGTTCATTTTTTTCATCACAATTTTTTCGAGATGCACCGACATGGCGGAAGTGTCTGTTTTGGTTTCCACACTGATGGAATCGTGCTGAAACTCCTTCAGTAAATTGATTGTGCCATCTTCTTCGCGAATGAGGCTTACATATCCTCCTTGCAGAAATAATCTCCGGATGTTATAGTTCTGATCCAGTAATTCAGGTACACTGAAACCAACGTAGAGCCGATCAACTGCGCAAACCGGTTTTCCTTGTTTGGCCTTATCCGAAAAGAATTTTGCGTCATGCAATGCTATGGAAACGTAAGGGAAGTTTTTGAACAGGCTGATGTTACTCTCGGCTATCTCCAGTTCACCGGTAAGATTTTTATTCAATTCGCGCAGGGCGAGATTTACAATATGCTGCTGTTGTGTGGATAGAATGACAAAGCCGATGGCCGCCAGCGCAGCCAGTGAGATTACAATAATAAGTAACGGCCTGATGAGCCATTTTTTTACTGCAGGCTTCATAGATTAAAGTGCCGGATCGATTTCAATCAATTCCAGCAAGTATTGATCCTATAGATTTCGACCAACAATATCGGGGTTCTGTTCCTATTTTGCGATAAATAGACTTTTTGTTTTTTTAATAGGCCAGAATCTCCACTCAAAGTGGTCTTGATAACTACAGCGTTAACCCAGGTATTTCTCAAGATTCTTTTTGAAGTAGCCCGCGCTATCGGCAATACTTTGCATGGGGCTGCTCGCAAAATTTCCGCCTTGCTCAATATAATAGTATTGAAGACCCGCCCGCGATGCTTCCGGGAGGATAACTGTGTAGTCGATCGAGCCATTGCCCAGTTCAGAATAGTCGCGGGTTACTTTGTCCATGTCTTTAATGTGCCACATCACAAAGCGCCCCGGTTGTAGTTTAAACAATTCAGCGGGACTCAGCTTTGAGGAATGCATCACCCAATACAAATCGATTTGCAGCTTTACCAACTCAGCATCGGTTTCGCGCATGATGATTGCGTAGCCGTTGTCACCGTTATAATCCGTGAATTCAAAATCATGGTTGTGATAGGCAAATCCCAGCTTCGCCTTGTTTACACGTTCACCGATCGCGTTCAATTTGGCGGATAGCACATGAAAATTTTCCAATGTTCTAAAGCTGGGATCGAGCCACGGCCAGGTAATGTACCGTTGGCCTAACGCATGGGCGCCTTCAATGCATTGATCCACATAGCGCATCAATTCATCTTGTGAGGTATCGAAATACTTTGTGAAATCATAATGCCCGCTTGTGGCAATCATTCCATTGTCGGCAAGCAATTGTTTAAAGTCTGATGCTTTTAATCCGTAGTACGTGCCTTGCCCGGGATTGAAGCCATAGGTTTCACAATCCTGGTAACCCAACGCAGCCACTTTTTTAATGGTGCCGGTTACATCTTTCGCCAGCGGTTCGCGTATGGTGAACAGTTGCAGGCCCATTTTATATTTTGATTTTGACGTGTTGGTGAATGACGTTGCCAGCGTAGCTGCGGTCAGTAACGAAGTTGATTGCAGTATAAAATCCCTGCGGGTGATGGATTCTTTTTTCATGGTACGTGATTTAATCTGATTCAAGGTAGTAATTAATTGTCCTTGTCGTCAAGGCCACTCAAAATGGTCAGACTATTTAAGTGTGTAAGGGTAGAATCAATCTAAATTGCACCCCGGTTGATTACTTACTTGCCCGATCGCGTTACCTGTTCAGATTTTAACACCTTGTTAACAATAAATCGGGTAATCCGAATATTCAATCTGCCATTGATTGATTTTCGTAAGGAATCTTTGGCTTCGTTTATTACCTTAGATGCTCATAATCAAAGACTACAAAAAATTAAAATTTGAAAACCATGGCGGCTATCAACCTGAATGTGAATGGAAAGAAGCAAACAGTAGATGTTGATCCAAAGACGCCCATGCTTTGGGTGCTGCGCGATCACTTAAACCTGGTAGGTACAAAGTTTGGATGCGGCATTGCACAATGCGGGGCCTGCACCATTCTGCTTGAAGGCAGTGCAACCCGTGCGTGTCAGTTACCCGTTTCATCGGCAGAAGGAAAAGAGATTACCACCATTGAAGGGCTTTCCGAAAACGGAGATCATCCCGTTCAGAAAGCATGGCTGGAACATGATGTGCCGCAATGCGGCTATTGCCAGGCGGGCCAAATCATGAGCGCGGTTTCACTGCTCAAAAGCAATCCAACTCCAAGCGATGCAGATATTGATAATGCGATGAATGGAAACATTTGCCGCTGCGGAACTTATTTGCGCATAAAGGCTGCTATCAAAACTGCTGCTACAACTATTTAATTAAAAAGATTACACCATGACTATTGTAAAAACATCCATAGGAAGAAGATCTTTTTTGAAAGTGACAGCCCTTGCGGGCGGGGGTTTGGTGCTTGGTTTTAATAGCCTGATTTCCTGCACCAACAAATCAGAAGTTGAAGTGCTGGCCTTGCCAAAGGAATGGTTTGAAATGAATGGCTATTTAAAAATTGGTGATAATGGTATTGTTACGATTATGTCGCCCAATCCGGAAATTGGGCAGAACGTAAAAACTTCCATGCCTATGTTGGTTGCTGAAGAGTTGGACGTGGATTGGAAGAACGTGATTGTTGAGCAAGCTCCATTGAACACGGAAATATTTACAAGACAACTGGCCGGAGGAAGCCAATCCATTCGCATGGCGTGGAAAGGGATGCGCACCGCAGGTGGCGCTGCCCGCCAAATGCTGTGCGAAGCAGCGGCTATTGCGTGGCAGGTGCCGGTAAATGAAATTACAACCGAAGCAGGTGTGCTCTCTCACAAAGCGAGCGGCAAGTCAGCAGGCTATGGCGAGATGGCTTCGGCTGCAGCAAAATTAGAAGTGCCAAAAGAGGTAACGTTGAAAGAGATTAAAGACTTTAAGATTATTGGTACGGATCGTAAAAATGTTGACGGCCTGAAGATTGTTACCGGCAAACCGCTTTATGGAATAGACACGAAGCGCGAAGGCATGTTGATTGCCATGATCGCACATCCACCTGCATTTGGGATGCGCCTGAAAAGTGTTGATGCTTCGCAGGCGAAAGCAATGCCCGGCATTAAAGATGTGATCACCATTAATACCTATGCCGAAGATTATTCGAGGCAATGGTGCGATGTGGATGCTTTTTCTGATTTGGTAGTAGTGGTTGGTAACACAACCTGGGAAGTGATGAATGCGCGCAAAACCCTGAAGTTAGAATGGGAAACCTTTGGCGATCACACAAAAACGTTCTCTACCTTTTGGGGTGGAAGTGAATCTATAAAAGTGCCGGCCGGCTTAGAGAATTCAACCAAGCATGCTCAACTGATGGCCGAACTCTCTGCCAAAAAAGGTAAAGTGGTCCGCAAGGATGGTGATCCCGAAGCGGTCTTTAAAAAAGCAGCGAAAGTTATTGAACGAAGTTATACAGCACCGTTCCTGGCGCACAACACCATGGAGCCCATGAATTTTTTCGCGCATGTTACTGATGACATGGCCGAGTTGGTTGGCCCGATCCAAACTCCTGAATTTATGGAGAAGAGTGTAGCCGCCCGTTTGGGTCTGCCTCTTGAAAAAGTGGATATTCAAATGACACGCATGGGCGGTGGATTCGGAAGAAGGTTGTATGGACACTTTCTTGTTGAAGCTGCAGTGATCTCACAAAAAATGAAAGCTCCGGTTAAGTTGATCTACTCGCGTGAAGACGATATGACATTTGGAACGTATCGTCCTGCATATCACGCAAAGTATCGTGCTGCGTTAGATGAAAATAATAATCTCATTGCGTTTCATGTAAACGCGGGCGGTATTCCGGAAAGCCCGTTGTTTGCCAATCGTTTTCCGGCAGGAGCAGTTGCTAATTACCTGGCCGAAGAGTGGTCGCAGGAATCAAACATAACGGTAGGTGCATTTCGCGCACCGCGATCGAACTTCATTGCAGGTGCCGAGCAATCCTTTCTTGATGAAGTTGCAGAAGCAGCGGGAAAAGATCCGATTGAGTTTCGCCTTGAGCTGTTAGGGAAAGCAATAAGCAATCCGGTGGGTGAGAAGAATGATTATGAAGCCGATCGTTATGCAGGCGTGTTGAAATTAGTGAAAGAGAAATCGAACTGGGGCGAAGAAAAGCCGGGTGTGTATCGCGGAGTGTCAGCCTATTTTTGTCATGATAGTTATGTCGCTCATGTGATTGATTTGGTGATGGAGAATGGAAAACCACGCGTACAAAAAGTTCATTGCGCGGTAGATTGCGGAATTGTAGTAAATCCCATCGCGGCAGCTAACCTGGTAGAAGGCGGAAGCATTGATGGCATTGGACATTCGATGTACAGCGGCATGACGTTTACGGAAGGAATGCCGGATCAAACAAATTTTGATAAGTATCGCCTGATCCGTCACAAGGAAGCACCAACTGCCATCGATGTGCATTTTGTTAAAAATGAAATTGATCCGACAGGGTTGGGCGAACCGCCATATCCACCGGTAGTTGCTGCGCTGGCCAATGCCATGTATAAAGGCACAGGTAAGCGTATTTACAGTCAGCCGTTTGTTAAAGAGCTGGAGACATCTGCGTTGCGGATGTAATGTTAGTTGAGTCGTCAAGACCACTCCGGGTGGTCAGACTCAAACTGCCTATGTACTCTTCTTCACGAAAATAGATTTAAGAGCCATGCTCCCAAAACCATCTATTTTGCAATCAATATTATGATCACCGCTGGTTAGCTTGATGTTCTTTACTTTGGTGCCGGCCTTAATCGCTTTGCTTGCACCTTTCACGGGCAAGTCTTTGATCGTGATAACTGTATCTCCATCCTGTAGCACCACTCCGTTGGCATCCTTCACAACAGTCGAATCATGGGTTTCTTCAACA
>CAZNRJ010000019.1:9957-21006 GCA_964574945.1 uncultured Ohtaekwangia sp.
TTCAACAACTTCGGGTTGTTCATTCGGGTTCCACTCGTGGCCACATTCGGGGCACATCATAGAAGTGCCGGTAGGGTAGCCGTATAACGATTGACAGCTCGGGCATTTTGTAGATTCTGGCATGTTTTTTTTGGACAAAACTAAACAAGTTGTGGGATAGTTGGCCAGTAAAATGTCTTACCACATTGAGTGGTAGCTAGTTTCTCGCTTTTCCGTGATAGAGTAAATCTCCTTTTTCATTCCATTCTTTACAGAGATTTTCTTTTTTAGACCAATCCGAAACACATTCCTTTCTTTTAAATCCGGACTTATAGTACTCAATAATTATTTTCTTGTTTCCGTAGTGGCTTTCGCTATTCACTTCTTTTAGGATTTCTTGAATTGTTTCACTTTTAACTTCCCCTGATTCATATAGATTCACTTTTTTTAAAACCAATCCGTCTTCATATATGAAATATTCTTTCATAAATGATGAATCTGAATCCGACCTCCATTTTCCCTGTTTAAGCCCATATTTATCAGTAA
Organism: uncultured Ohtaekwangia sp.; assembly: GCA_964574945.1. GTDB lineage: Bacteria > Bacteroidota > Bacteroidia > Cytophagales > Cyclobacteriaceae > ELB16-189. The sequence goes on from CAZNRJ010000019.1 coordinate 10,483, forward strand.
AGTTTACGGTATCGCCCTTGACTAGTTTAAAAGCTGGAGGATACGTTTTATATCTTTCATTGGACAAGTCTATCTTTTTGTTCTTGTATCTAATTTCAATGGGTTCACCTTGAATACCTGCGATTGTATAGATAAATTGATAATAACATCCACATTCGCAAGGAGCGGTTTTATTAGTGTCCTTAATGTCGAGATATAAAACATTTTTTTCTAGTATAGCAACTGGACTATAGTCAACACAACAAATTGCCCAAGCCCCAATCTTAATTTTAAATGTATCGCTGTTAAATTCTTTATCTATCATTCTTTCACGAATTTGCTTCCGAGAATTAGAATCTGGTTCACAAACAGATTTTGTAAATGCGACTACATTTACTTCAGTCTTTTGGGAGCACGATTGAAGTGGCATTGCAATGAAAAGGATTGCTGCAAGTTGGTTTTTCATCTTTAACCTAAGATAGAAGTTCAGATAGTCAAGATATTTATCTACCTAAACCTCGCCAAATCTGCTTCCGCGGCAATAAATCCAAACGCAGAAAAATGTTTGCCGCCCACTACTTTTTCGAAGATGTTCAACGCTTGCGTGGTGTCGCCATTGTATAAGTACCAATTGCCAACGCCATAGCCCAGCGTGGCGAGTGCCAACGCTACGTCAGCATTCGAGCTGCTCACGGACAAAACAGAATCGGGCGGGAGCAAGCCTTTGTACATGTTCAATCGCTTTAAGTACGAATCATTTTCAATGATCGTCATAGCGGGAGTGATTTTTTCCAACAGTTGTTTTGCTTCTATTGTTTTTCCTTCCCTGCGGTACGTCATGTAAAGCCAGTCAACGGTGGCGGTTATCAAATCATCGTTATCACTAACCTTCATACATTCTAAGTAGGCTTTTTCAGCTTCGGCAAAATCTCCTTTTAAGTAGTGCGACAACGCCAAATGATACCACACATTAAATTGGGTGGTGGAAAGCGGGATGTTTAATTTATTAGGAGCACCGTCCGGTTCTATTTCAAGCGGTGAGGCCGGCATGAGTTCGGCTGCTTTTTTAAAATCGGCAAGGGCCGCATCAAACTTTCGTTGCGAGAGATAGCGATGTCCGCGGTGCCGGTAGAGTTTATAAGAGGCAGGAAATTTTTCCAGCCCGTCACTAAAAATTTGAATCGCTTCGTTGTAACGAGAGAGGTAAGCAGTTCTTCGTCCTAACCAGATGTAATTTTCTTCGGAAGGATCAGCTTCAAAATTTTTCCTCGCTACCGCAAGGTTGCTATCCAATTTTGGATTGGGAGGTACAGGAGCGAAATACTCTAATCCCAACAAAGAATAAACTTCAGGAGCTTCGGCTGCTGCTTGCTCGGGGTTGTTGGTGCAACGCGTTAGCACGAGCACAGAGAGTAATAGAAATATTTTTTTCATGGTGTTTAGTTTAAGTTTTTTACCTCACCCTAGCCCTCTCCAAAGGAGAGGGTAATGCACGCTCCGATTCTCAACATTCATTTACTTTATTAAAGTTTCAGCGGCTATTTTAGTGATAAGGCTCATACTAAAGTCACCCCTCTCCTTTGGAGAGGGGATGGGCCTGCCTGCCATACCGTTCGGGCAGGCAGGGGTGAGGTTCTAATTCCCCGGTTGCTTCAACACAAAACCTGCTTTAGCTTTTTCATCGTCCACAATCTTTTTTACATCGGCCAGTAATTTTTTGGAGTCATATACAATTCCATCTTTTACGGTGTACTTCACACCCCCTACGCGCTTCACGGTATTATCATCCATTAATTTAACCGCGCCTGTTCCATACAATACTTGTAAATTTTCCAATGGGTTCTGATCCACAATCGCAAAGTCGGCAAGCTTACCTATTTCAACAGAACCAATTTCTTTATCCATCCCCAACGCTTGTGCACCGTATAACGTAGCGGAGCGAATTACTTCCAGCGGATGAAAGCCCGCTTCGCGCAACAATTCCATTTCCCTTGGATACGCAAATCCATACAATTGAAAAATAAATCCCGAGTCGGTACCTACGGTTACACGGCCTCCGCGATTTTTATACTCGTTGATGAACGTCATCCACAATCTGTAATTTTCGCGCCACGCAGTTTCCTGTTCCGTTCCCCACGAAAACCAAAACGATCCGTGCGCTTGTTTACTGGGCTGATAGAACGCCCAAAGTTTTGGCAGCGTGTAGTCTTCATGCCATTCTTGCCTGCGGGCTTTGTGAAAGTCGCGGGCAGCTTCATAAATATTAAAGGTAGGGTCTAATGTGAAATCTAATTTCAATAAGGAATCCATCAACGCGTTCCACTTAGGTGAATAAGGAGCCGCTGCTTGTTTCCATAATTTTCCTGCTTCTTCAAAACGATGCTGTTCATTCGAATAATTATAGTTCAACGGATAATTCTGTAACGTTGAGCTTTCAAGCATCGCTTCCGGCAAACCGTACCAATGCTCCATGGAAGTCAACCCTGCTTTCGCAGAATTATAAACATTCCATCGCGCCACCCCAAGTTGAGCATGATGGCAGGTTGAGCGCAGTCCTAACCTTTTATTTTCGCGGATGGCTGCATCCATAATTTCAGGGGCTGCACCAAAAAATTTAATACCGTCAGCGCCTTTGTTTTTATTTTCATTTACCCACGCGCGTGCTTGCTCTGGTGTGCTGATGGGTTCTTTGCTTCCCGAGCCAAACGTAACATACGCTTTGATGCGTGGAGCGGTGATTAAATTTTTACTGCTCTTATTTTTTTGATCGAGCACCCAATCAATTCCATTGCCCGAACCGGGTTCGCGAATGGTTGTAATGCCGTGACCCATCCAGAGTTTAAAAACATATTCGGCATTGGGCGCCTGCCCGCCACCAATGTGGCCGTGCATATCGACAAAGCCGGGCATCAGGTACATGCCTTCGCAGTTAAGTTCTTTGCCGCCTGCTTCAAGTTGCGGGCGGTTTGCGTTGCTTGCCCTCCCGGGCACGGGCAACCCAAGACTTGCAATCCGTACTATTCTATTTTGTTTTACAACGATGTCAACCGGCCCAACCGGAGGCGCACCGGTGCCATCAATTAAGGTCACTCCGCGAATGATCAGTTGCGTGTAAGGGCCATCGCCTTCTTTTACTTCGGGTGCTTTAGTTACCTGGGCGCACAACGCAGAGGAAACACAAACGCCAAGGATTAGTAATATCTTTCTCATGGTTAGATTTTAGTTTTGGAAAGTAAGAATTTTAAAAATAGGATGCTACCGATTGTGGTAGGAGTACAGCTAAAAATGGGACGAAAGGTGAGTTGGTGGAGGTTATCTGCTTGAGGAATCGTTTGTTTTGAAGCTATTTAACCAATCATAAAAAACGAACTAATAGCTGGAATAAAATTCTATTTTTACCGGAAATCTATCCTTATGAAAAAACTATTCGGCCTCGCTTTGATGTTGATCACAGCACAGGGTTTTGCTCAAAAAACAAAACAAGATGTTATTAAATCCATTGATGCACAGGCAAACACCTATGCTGACGTAGCTCATAAGATTTGGGAGTTTGCCGAAGTGGGGTATCAGGAAACAAAAAGTTCAGCTCTTTTACAGGAGACATTGGCGCAAGCCGGATTTACAATTGAGAAAGGAGTAGCGGGCATGCCCACGGCATTCATTGCCACCTTTGGTTCGGGTAAGCCCGTGATTGGAATACTGGGTGAGTTTGATGCGTTGCCGGGCATCTCGCAAGACGCAGTTCCGGAAATCAAACCTGTAGAGGGCCGCACGGCCGGCCATGCCTGTGGTCACCATCTTTTTGGAACCGCTTCAGCTGCGGCAGCCATTGCAGTTAAAAACTGGATGATTGCCAATAACAAAAATGGTACGATTCGTTTTTATGGAACACCTGCTGAAGAGGGCGGCTCAGGGAAAGTGTATTTGGTGCGCGATGGATTTTTTAAAAATGTAGATCTCGTTTTTCATTGGCATCCGGGTGCACAAAATAATGCGAGTGCCGGAAGCTCGCTGGCAAACAAAACAGGTAAGTTTCGTTTTTATGGAGTCGCTGCGCACGCAGCTGCATCACCTGAGCGCGGGCGTTCTGCATTGGATGGTGTTGAGGCCATGGATAATATGGTGAACATGATGCGCGAGCATGTGCCGCAGGAATCACGCATTCATTATGTGATTACACGCGGGGGCGAAGCGCCCAATGTTGTTCCCGCTTTCGCGGAAGTGTATTATTATGTGCGCCATCCCAATCGCGAAGTAGTAAAAGATTTGTGGGAACGATTAACGCGCGCAGCGCAAGGTGCAGCGTTAGGTACCGATACGAAAGTAGAGTGGGAGATAACCGGTGGCGTGTACGACTTGTTGCCCAATGAAACACTGGCTAAATTGGTTGACACAAATCTGAGAGCGGTAGGGGGCTATGCCTATACGGCTGATGAAAAACTATTTGCCGAAAAAATTCAAAAAACATTTACCACCAAAGTTCCGGCCCTTACTTCTACCAATTCAATTGGTGATTTTAAAGTAGATTCCGGATCTGGTTTTGGTTCTACGGATGTGGGTGATGTGAGTTGGGTTGTTCCCACTGCGGGACTATCAACGGCTACCTGGGTGCCGGGCACGGCAGCGCACAGTTGGCAGGCCGTTGCGGCCGGAGGCACTTCCATTGGTAATAAAGGAATGATGATGGCAGCCAAAACACTTGCGTTAAGCATGATTGATGTGTTTTCAAATCCAACTGTGGTTGACACGGCCTGGAAAGAATTCAGGTTAAAGACCGGGGTGGATTTTAAATATGAATCTTTAATTGGCGATCGCCCACCGGCATTGGATTATAGAAAATAGGCAGGCAGGGCTTTACAACAAAGAGCGAAGAAACGAATGGGAATTGCATTGGCATTATTTTGTTTTGTCCTTACTTTTGAAATCAATATTTCGGATTATGTATACTCAATTCGATGAAAAAGCAGGCAGCTATTTAAAGGTTGAGGAACCAGATCCAGGTCTTGTATATTCGTATGCTGATTATCTTAGCTGGAAATTTGAAGAACGGCTCGAATTAATCCGTGGAAAGATTTTTAAGATGGGAGCACCCGGTACTCCCCATCAACGCATCAGCATCAAACTTTCCTCGTGGCTTTATCAATATACGGAAAAGGAGAAATGCCAGGTATTTTCCGCACCTTTCGATGTGCGGTTGCCCATCCACGACAAGAAAAAAGACGAGGAGATTATCACGGTCGTTCAGCCGGATATTTGCGTGGTATGTGATGAATCAAAGCTGGATGAACGTGGATGTTGTGGCGCACCTGACCTTGTGATTGAAATTCTTTCGCCTGGCAATTCAAAGAAGGAAGTGAAGTTAAAGTTTGAACTTTATGAGGAAGCGGAAGTACGCGAATACTGGATTGTTAACCCTGTGGAAGAAAACCTGATTGTCTATAAACTAACCCAGGCTGCAAAATTCGAAGCATTGAGAATGTATGCCGGTGGCGATACGATAGAAAGCAGCACCTTGCCGGGTTTTAAAGTGGATGTTGATAAACTATTTGAAAAGTAAAATACCCTAAAGCCTGCCGGACTAATTGCGACTGCAATAACCTATGCAAACAGAGTGGGTTTAAGATGGACTTCAGTTCCAAACAATGGTACTTACAGAATGAGCAGGCAACGAATGAATTGTTTTATTCAATTGGTACTGAACAGCAAATGATTTAACAGTGCCAGATTCATTCATTACGATCAGTACTTTTTTTCTTTGCGGAGTGATGAATGCAACGTTTGGTAAACCTTGTACTAAATTAGATTCAATGCGTGTTGAGCCGGAGGGAACAAATTTGGATGCGTGGGCAATAATATAATACGATACATTTCGGGTTACGGAATCACCAATAGTCAATGCGCCCTGGCAAATATCGCAGCCTCCATTACCGGTATGCGGATCAAAATTCTGATCGGCTGCCAGGTTCCACTCAAGCACAGTACGGCTCCAGTTGCGCGTAGCACCGATAATCAAATTCTTTGTGTGCCATTGAAGATCGCCACCAAAATCACCTTTGCCGCTTGTCCACTGCTCGGTGAAGTAAATATTTTTGTTGGGATGTGCTTCATGCACCTGGCTGAGCGCCTCGATCTCCCCCAGGTATAAATGAAAAGCAGAACCATCAATGAAAGGATTGGCATCAACATCATTAAGCACAGTGATTGGATATTCAGGATGATCGCAGTTGTGATCGAAGACAATGATTTTTGTTGATAGGTTAGCTTCTTTAAACGAGGGGCCGAGATTCTTTTTCACAAAGAGCGCTTGTTCTTCAGCCGTCATGAGCAAGCTGGGTGTGTTGTTGGGATTCTCGGGTTCATTTTGTAAAGTGATCGCGTCAAGGATAATACCTTTATGCGCCATTGCCCGAAGGTATTTTACAAAATAGCGTGCGTATGCATCGTAAAATTCAGGCTTCAAACTCCCGCCTTTCGCATGCCGGTTTGTTTTCATCCACACGGGTGGCGACCATGGACTTCCCATAAGTTTGATGGTTGGATTTATGTGCAGGATTTCTTTTAGAATGGGAATGAGATGCAGGGTATCATAAGAGAGATTGAAATTTGAAAGGGAAGAGTCGGTTTTGCCTTTCGGCAGATCGTTATATGAGAAAACATATTCATCCAGGTCGGAAGCGCCTATGCTTATTCGCAAGTAACTAATACCAATTCCTGTGCTATGAAATAATTCTTTAAATAGAGAATCGCGCTGAGTTTTTGTGAGTTTCGTATGAAGCAACATGGCGCTGCCACCCGTAAGCGCGTACCCAAATCCATCCATAGTTTGAAACTGCTTTGTTGAGTCGATGGTGATTACCGCTACAAGGGAAGTGTCAGCACTTGAATAAGGCAACGCAACCTTTTCAAGCAACATCGATTTATCAGCAGTCGTAACAAATTGCTCGTAAGAAACCGTTTTCTTTTCTTGTGTTTCGCACGCGATTAGTGCAAATGCACCTAATAAAAAAGAGAAACCTTGTTTCATAATTGTTGAAGTTAGTTGGCAAAGATTACTTCGCCAGCTTAGTAATCCCTTCCACTTTAGCTTTTAACCGGGCAATTGCATCCAAATGACGTTGTTCGTATGCTTTCAGGTTCGCGGTTGACCGAATAGCAGCTTCATATTGAAATGCCGGCAGCATCCATGAAGCATAACCACTAAAAGGATCGGGTGAAGCATAAAGGGAGCGGTACCAATTTCCATACGGCATACCTTGCTTGTCAATCCACTGACGTTCGAGTGAAAGCAATTCGGTGTTGATCGCTTTTCTGTTTTTCTCGTTTGCTGTTTTCAATGCGGCTTCACATTCTTCACCCGCTTTTTTTAATTCATCGGAAGCTTTGATCAATGCATCAAAAGAAAATGGAGTTGCTGATTTGTCGTAGGCGCTTGTTAGTTTTTGTAATCCTTCAAGGTGCGTGCGTAAATCCGTTCCATAGCGACTGATGTCATAGGGGATAACATCGGCATTGGCCAAACGCAACGTCATCATGCCAAATACTTGTTCTACCAGCGGGCCCATCTTAAAAGTAGGATCACAAAAGCGCTCGTAGTAAGAGAAGCTATCAAAGTTAGAGTGATAAATACTGTGGCCATCGGTGCCGCCACCCCAACTGGGAATTCCCACGTGTGTATAAAAAGCAATGTGATCGGAGCCACCGCCCAAATTACCAAGCGGAGGTTCAGGGGCTGTGCCTTTGCCAAGCCAAACTTCATACAACGACTTTGAAGAATCAGGAAATTGAATTGACTTGGTTGTACTAATCGCCAATGCTTTTAAGGATGGGCTTGAAGCTGCGCCAAAACTTCTGCCCGTTACTGCACCATCAGCATTGAAGTATGCCACCGCTTTCGCATCTAACTCATCGCGAAATTGTTCTACCCATTCTGTAGAACCTATCACACCTTGTTCTTCTGCATCCCAGTGTGCAATCTTAATAGTGCGTTTTGGTTTATAACCTGCTTGCGAAAGTTTTCCTAACGATTCGCTCAATGCTAACAACATGGCGGTGCCGCTGTTTGGGTCGGTAGCACCGAAAGCCCACGCATCGTAGTGTGCCCCGGCAATAATCCACTGATCAGGATTTTCACTTCCAACCAAAGTTCCTACCACATTATATACGCGCTGTATTTCCCTTTTCTGCGTTACGTTCACACGCACTTTCAGATCACTTCCGCCTTCTAACCGATATGTATAAGGCAAGCCGCCTTGCCAGCCTGTGGGTACCGCCTTACCCGTCATGCGCCCAATGATTTCTTTTGCTGCTCCGTAGGGTAATGGCAACACAGGTATGGAATGCATGCCTGTTACTTCTTCCGGTTTTTTGCGAACGATTTTCTTTTTTCCGTCAAGCGGGAGCGCAGGTTCGAACGGTGTGAGCGGATCGCCTGTCCAATCCAAGGTAAGCAACGAACCACGCTGAATACTGCTCTCATCATAATACGGACCTTCAGGATATACAATTCCTTTTGCGTACCCGCTGTCGCCCGGATCAGTGAAAATGATCAATCCGGCTGCACCGTTTTCTTCGGCATACTTTGCTTTATACCCACGAAAGTTTCCGCCATAGCGGGCCAGCACTATTTTTCCTTTTACAGAAATACCCAGTGCTTTTAGTTTCTCAAAATCTTCTTTGCGGCCGTAGTTGGCATACACTACCTCACCGGTTACATCGCCTGTGCCTGAGTACGCATTGAAGCCAACGGGAAGGTTAGGATCGGATGAAAAGGGGTCTTCTTTGTGAATGTATTCTTTATTATTAAGCGGCAACCGGATGGGTGTTACCAATTCTGCGGAAGCGGTGCCCGGCATTACGGGTAAATAAATATCGTATGGAAAAATCTCCACCTGAAACCCGGCTTTGCGCATAACATCGGCCAGGTAATCGCGCACGCGTTCGTTGGCTTTAGAACCGGTGATATGAGGTTCCTTTGTTAAGTTCCTTAAATGATTTTTATAGCGTTCACTTTCCTGTTGTTTCAGGAATGTTTCCTCGGCTTTACTTTGTGTTGCAGCACTACCGCCAATAAAACCCGTTTGGGCGTTCACCAGGGAAACAGTGATGGTAAGGAACAAGAGGCTTAGCAGGTTTTTCATATTAGATAATTTTGAAATGAAATAAGCAAATGTTTTGCAACCTGAGAAATAGAATTTTGCAGACGGTAAAAAGTATGTCTACGGAATTTTGAAATTATTCTTTCGGTTGTGCCGTGTGGAAAGCAAATACAGCACATACCCTGGCACCATGGTTCCTAACGAGTAGAGAATTATTTTAAAATCTTCGATGGCCACATACCAAATCATCCACATTGTGCAAACGATAAAAATAACCGGTGGCAACGGATACAAAGGAATTTTAAAATGGCCGGTTGTTTTGGTTCGCTTCCGCAGAAAGAAAATCCCAAAGACTGTCATCACGGTGAAAATGGAAAGACTCACTGAGATGTATTGAATAATTTCTTTGAAGGAACTTACCAACACCAGAAAGATTGACCAACCTGCCTGAACCAAAATAGCGAGGTAAGGCATGTGATACTTATTTTTTACGGAGAACGATTTAAGCAACGTATAATCTTCGCCCATCGCTTCAGTAACGCGCGGCCCGGCAATAGTCATAGCACTTAGCGTGGATAGCAGGGCAAAACTAAAGATGCCCGAAAAAATTAACCCTGCTTTTTCACCAAAGAGTTTGTTGGCCACTACGTTCCCAATATCATTTTGTCCTTGCAATTCCTGAAAGGAAGCCGAGTATAAAAACATCCCGTTAAGGGAAAGATAAATAACCGTAACGGTTAACGTACCTGCTATTAATGAGGCAGGTAAGCTCCGTGAAGGATTGTTGAGGTTGCCTGCAATGTATGCCGAAGCATTCCAGCCCGTGTAGGCATAAACAACGAAGACCAACGAAACTGCAAAACCCGGACTAAGAATTAAATCCCAATCACCGGGTTGCGGCAGAAAATGAATGACCGGTTTGCTTTCAATAGTGATGAGGAAAGGAGCAACACAAAAGAATACGATCAGGCTAAGCTTTAAAGAGGTCAATAACGTTTGCATGAGCCCACCTGTCTTCACCCCAAACCAATGAACGAACGAGACAGCAAGAATTGCACTTATGGCAATAACCCTGGTTGAGACTCCGCTTGCCTCAGTAGCATATTCGCCTATGGCAATGGCCACCGCGGAGATGGCCCCGGCAAAACCTACTAACGCACTCATCCACCCACTCAGAAAGCCCAATGCCGGGTGAAATATTTTTCGCAGGTATAGATATTCGCCACCCGATTTTTTTAAGATGGTGGCAATCTCCGCATAAGTAAATGCCCCCGAAAGGGCAACCACTCCACCCAACAACCATAACATAAGAATGACAAAGCCGGAAGGCAACGGCCCCACCTGGTACCCCAGCGAAGTAAAAACCCCTGTGCCAATCATATTGGCAATCACCAGCATGATGGCAACGGATAGCGTATAGTTTTTATTCCCGGTCATGAAAAAATAAACG
>CAZNRJ010000020.1:0-20127 GCA_964574945.1 uncultured Ohtaekwangia sp.
GGCTGATGCCTCAAGCACACGGGCTTACGAAGGTACGGGCATCGGGCTGGCATTGACAAAAGAATTGGCAGAGCTTCACGGAGGATCAGTCACCGTAACCAGTGCCCGTGGCGAGGGAAGTTGCTTTACGGTGCAACTGCCGCTGGGGCACACTCACTTGAAAGCCCAAGAGATTTATTGAGCGCCCGGAAGCCGACAAACTATCTGTCATTATAGGTAATGATGTGGGCGGGCTTGAGCGGACAAGCATTGCCAAAGAAAGTTCACTACCCAAAGTATTGATTGTGGAAGACAATGCTGACCTGCGTTTCTACCTCGGCACGAACCTGAACGACAGTTTCTCCATCCTTGAAGCTACCGATGGCGAACAGGGCCTTGCGGTGGCGCTTGAGGAAATCCCCGACCTCATTATCTCTGACCTGATGATGCCTAAGATGAACGGCTTACAGCTTTGCGCAACATTAAAGGCAAACGAAAAAACGAGCCACATCCCTATCATCCTGCTTACGGCCAAAGCCGATATTGAAACCAAGCTGCAGGGCCTGCACACCGGTGCCGATGATTACATCGCCAAGCCGTTTGATGCCCGTGAACTGCGGGTTCGAATGGACAACCTGATTGAAAGCCGGAAAAAGCTGCAACAAAAATTCTCCCGACAGCTCAGTATAGCTGCTTCTGAAATTAAAGTCGAATCGGTTGAAGACAGGTTTTTGAAAAAAGTAAAGGGTACAATCGAGGATCACTTAAGTGACACTGCCTTTAGTGTAGAGGTTCTTGCTGATAAGGTGGCTATGAGTTCGATACAACTATACCGAAAGCTAAAGACGCTTACAGGGCACACACCTAATGAACTGATCCGGAATATCCGCCTGGAGCGTGCCGCCTTATTGCTTTCGCAACGTGCAGGCAATGTCGCAGATGTAGCCTACGAGGTGGGGTTCAACAATCTGAGCTACTTTGCCAAGTGCTTTAAGGAGAAGTTTGGAGTGACCCCTTCGGAGTTTGTAAAGAATTCCCCTTAGCTTTCAACCAACGAGGCTGACTGAAAACAGTCATGGAATTGTTATGTTTGGACAACCAATTTTTAAAGGATGGATATTCAGGCGGAAAAATTACAGTTGATAAAATGGCTGGCCGGGCTTAATAACACAACTATACTCAAGCAGTTTATTACTTTAAAAAAGGAACAAGAAAAAGACTGGTGGGATCAGCTCAGAGGAGAAATTAGAAATAGAAGAGGCTTGACCCAAGCAGATTGTGGCGAAGTAGTACCGCATAAAGAAGTAATGGCTACGTACAGGAAATGGCGTTAACATTAGTCTGGACTAAACGAGCAATACAGGGGGATATGATAAAATCGTCTGCTACTTGCAACAGCATTAAATTGATACCCAAGTCCAACTCCAAATGATGGGCTGCTATTATTAATATATGCCCCTCCACCTGAAAGTCCTACCCCGCAAAAAATATTTCCATAGAATGTGGGGGCAGTCTTTTTTAAAAAATAGGTTCCTCCAATTCCTATGAAACCTGTTCTGAGGGTTTCATCACTCCCATTCGAAAAATTCCTGGATGATTTCGATGCACCCAGGTTGAATCCAATGAAGAACCCCTTCCTGGAAGTGCTGTCATGATACGATCTGATCCATATCTCTTCTATATCTCGAACCTCGATTTTAAATGCCGTATTAGAATTATCTCTGCTACCAATAAGTAGGCTATCGGTAATTGAAAAAAGGGAGACTTGCGTAACTGTGTGTCCTGCTACTACTTTCAACTTAGTGCCTGCTTTGATTTCCTCCAATTTTAAAGAATGCGGATAACCTGATTTTTTATACACTGCACAGGAAGAAAAAACAACCGGTACACAAAATATTGTACAAACTCTAAAGAAAAATGCAATCCTTAAAGATGGAACCCGAAATCATATTTATTTAGATTATTTTCCACCATTCACAAATCAAAACGAATAACCCTTACCGACAGGTAGTTTTATAAACTGGACTGTATCTTTCAGTTCCATAGTTAGCGTTAAACGTTGTTGAACTGTACTGGACGGAACATTTTGTCCCACGCCCGTATATAACATTCTGATAAGCAACCCGCGCAGCATGCGCAATGCACTGTAAAAAATTTAAATAACTTTTTTCATAGTGCTTTCCTTCGGTTTATTAGCGGTTAATCTAAAACTGTTAATCTCCCGTTAAAGACACCCGTTACAGGCGAATCGCTGGTTATGTTGCCCAGCGTCAGCGTTGGTTTTAGAGTAAACACTAAAGAGTACTGACCGTCCTGCTCAGCGACTTCAACAACACTGCCTTCCCGAAAATATCCATACACACCCGTGCTGTTTTCCCAGTTCCAATCCATTGAAAAGCTTGCTATTGAAACTGTCAACGAATAAGGCCCTTCGGTTGAATCCTGGTAATTATATGTTCCTCCAATTAATTCTTCACCTGACCTTCTAAAGAGGATATGAATTGAGTGGCCTTTGCCTGTAAACTCTTCTAACGCATCATCCCATGAAACCCCGGATGAGTACAATGAGATTGTTGTATACTTTAACCCCCATTCAACATTGTCGACATTTTTTATCCAACCGTTTTCTAGGGGATATGTTACTCCTTCATACTGAAAAAAGCTACTTGGTTTATCAGGATCAACGGAATCCTCGTTTTTACATGCAGCCAATAGAAGCAAAAGAAAAAATGCCCTTTTGGCGTTTATGCTTTTCAATACTTTCTGTAAGACGCTTATAACAGAGAATAAAATGATATTCTTTTTCATTGCATTTTGAGTTTTATGACTCTAAACGTGAATTACTCTTACTTCCTGAATTTCATCAGGTTTGTGTCGGGGTATAATTCTTAGGCAAGATTACCCTTAACCCGCCATAAACCGGTAACACAAATCATTCAAAGACCAATACAGTTTTAACAGTTGAGCGGAGCAATATCCTGTTTCCGGTCATGTTCATAAAAAATGTCAGTGAATGACGGATTTATGTTAACCTGCCATGAGGGTTAAGCAGGATTTTTATGGACAGGATTATTAAACATTAACGAGCATCATGCAACGTTTAAAAAATCTAAGCCAAGCAAAATCGTTTGGTCACCTGAAGACTGATTACCAGCAAAGACCATATCTTAACCAAACCAAAAAGTGTATGAAGAATATCAGAATCAAATTCGGAGTGCCCCTGAATACCCCTTTTTACAAAGAACTTAAAGAAAGGGTCGAAAACTATTTTAACTCCACCGGATATACCAAAAAGGCCAACGCAGCAATGATTTTCAAAATGACAATTATTGTGTCTTTGTTCATTGGGTCATACATTGCCTTACTAAGCAATCGGTTCAATGAAATCACTATGTTGCTACTGGCTGTACTATTTGGTCTTTCCATGGTCTTAATTGCTTTTAATATTTCTCATGATGCTTCGCATGGGGCACTGTTTCACAATCCTAAATTGAACAACTTGTTTTCATATTCCTTCAACCTGATAGGTGTGAATCGGTATATCTGGGACATAAAGCATAACATTTCCCACCATTCACTTACCAATATACCGGGTTACGATATGGATATTGAACAAATAAAGATTGCACGGTTAGTAAGTCATGTTAAGCTAAAATGGTTTTATCGTTACCAGCACATCTATGTGCCCTTATTGTACCCCTTTGCAAGCCTGTTTATGGTTTTCATAAAGGATTTTCAAATGTTCGCCACTAAACAATATGGCAACAATCATTATTATAACCATCCCAAAAAAGAATACCTGATTTTACTTTTTTCCAAACTGATTTATTTTACATACGCATTAATTATTCCGCTGATCTTGATAAAACTTGTTTGGTGGAAAATATTAATTGGCTTTTTTTTAATGCACTTTGTCTTAGGTACATTTCTTGCCATCATCTTGTTTCCGGTCCATGCGCTAGACGACAGCCCTTTTCCCGAACCCGATGAAAACGGTGTAATCAGTAACAGTTGGGCGGTACATCAGGTAGAAACAACCACAAATTTTGGGGCTAACAATAAGTTACTTTGTTGGTTATGCGGAGGTCTTAACACCCATATTGTACACCATATTTTCCCGTCCGTTTGCCACATTCACTATTTTAATCTTAATAAAATAATAAAGGAGGTTGCATTGCAACACGGTGTCCGGTTCAGGGAAAACACTATTGCTCATGCACTATCTTCTCACATAAGGTTTCTAAAGATGATGGGAGAAATAAGGATTCAACCAATAAACATCAATGGATAGGCACAGAGACTTCCAGATAAGATGATGGGCCAGGTGTTGTGCTTACGGAAGCAATCAAAAGAAAATTTAAACAGCAATATTTCTACAGCACAAAATAATACATGAAATATTCATAACGGGCGCCACCGGTTATATCGGGCAAAGGCTCACAGAGCGATTACTTCAGCAGGGGCATAAAGTCCATGCCCTGGTGAGATCAATTCCTGATGATGCCTTATTCGAACATCCGCAACTTATTTTTTTCAAAGGTAATCTTCATGATGCCACTTCAGTGGAACATGCAATGGATGGGTGCAGTCATGTTTTCCATCTTGCCGCCCTCGCCCGGCCGTGGGTAAAAAAACCCAAACGTATTTCAGGGTCAACGTGGAGGGGACAATTAATGTGCTGGAAGCCGCCCGGCAAGGAAAATTTGTGGTTACGCCTTCGGAGTATTTTATTCTTTGATGGCAAGAACCAATCATTGTAACCATTAAGATCTAACTGATCACAAATACTAGCGGCATAATTGCCAGCTCCTTGAATATTTATAATTGTTGTTGTGTTGGCGTAGCCGGTACCAATGGCGCTGCCTTTTGCATTAATCGCTCCATAACTTCCGTTGTACCATTGTATCGCATTACTTTGATCACTTGGTTTCATTAACATAAAAGATAATACCCCCACCAAAGGTTTGATCTATTTCAATTTTGGAATCAGGTTTAGGATCATTATTGCAGCCAGTTATACAACCAAGTAACATTGTTAATAACAAAAGAAGGGCTTGAATAATCTTTTTCATATGCTACGTTTAAATAGTTGAGCTGCTCTATTTCTCTTTAATACGCAACATAATCTCTAAGCCAGCACTGTTAGCATAAATCCTTCATCCATTAACAATGTTTAGCCTTTTTCGCAAAAGGAAGCCCTGGTAAAAGTGGTGAATTTCAAAAATCGCAACAGATCACGCCTCACCACTCCTGATTTGCATTTAACAATAATACTATTTCTGCAAGTTGTGAAGAGTAGCACCAGGTATTCACGGTTGCGGATTAATTTTGGTTATGAAAGAAATGTGTTACAGAATGACAGGTTTCTGTTAGAAAGGAAAGAAAATGATTATGAAAATTTACCTGAACTTTAAACTAAACCAAGGTTGGTGACTATCCGGTAGTTCTATGGATTTGATCAAAAATAATAGCGATAAGGACAGGGCATTGGACATTCTTGTGCATGCGTTTTATAACGTGCCTGGCATTATGTGGATGATAAAAAGTACAAGTAACAGAAAAGAACTATTAAGAATGTTCCTGTCATTTTGTTTTCAGGAAACTTCTGCAAAGCAGGGCGCCTATTTAACTTCCGACAAAAATGGTGTCGTGTTCTTTTATAACCTTCAGCGCAGGTCCGTATCGGTTACAAATTTTTTCAGGAAGCTTTACCTGGCTTTTAGGGTAATCGGTATTAGACGAAGTATGCAGGTTATAAAAACAAGAAGAATGATTGAGGGAAGGAGACCTGAAAAAGGATGGTATGGATGGTTTCTGGCAACGGAGAAAACCGCTAATGGAACCCGGGCCGGGCATGAAATGAGAAGGGAAATGTACAGGATGGCGGATGAGACAAACGAACCTATTTATGTTGAAACTACCACAGAACGAACTATGGTCCTCTATACAAAAATCGGCTTCTATGAATATGCAAGAATAAAGCACCCTTATCAGGATATTAATATCTGGTTTATGAGAAGAGACCCTCATACGTTTAAATGAATCTGTATGAATTTGAATGTTGCTCTGTACATTTTTCTGGGCGTATACTTTTGTGCAATCACAGTTGAGGCAATATTCAGCTATTGCCGCAAAAAAGAACTCTACAACCTTCGCGACACATTGGTGAATTTAGCACTGGGAACCATGGCATTACTGTTCAGGATGCTTACAAAAAGTTTATGGCTGGCCCTCTGGATATTTTTATACCAGTTTGCACCAATTAAGATTGAGGAGGGTGTGTGGTCTTGGATTCTTTTATTTTTTTGCAATGAGTTTGTTTACTACTGGTTTCATCGGCTGAGCCACGAAAACAGGTTGCTTTGGGCTATCCACGTCAATCATCATTCATCGGAAAAGATGAATTTTTCAAACGCAGCCAGGGTGCCTTTTCTGAACATTGTTTTGCATAATCTCTTTTGGATTCCATTGCTTTTTGTTGGGTTTAATCCTGTCATGATCTTTACCGTTGAGACCATTGGCTTTTTGTTTTCCTTTGTTCAGCATACGCAAATGATCAGAAGGTTTCCGGTCTTTGACCTGATCTTTAATTCACCTTCACATCATCGTGTTCATCATGCCTCTAATCCGGAATACCTGAATAAAAACTATGGAAGCGTCTTAATCATCTTTGACCGAATGTTTGGAACATTTAAGGATGAAGATCAGCGTATCCACACAAAATTCGGGCTGACTAAAAATATTCATACTTATAATCTGGTGAAGGTGATCTTTCATGAGTGGCAGGCGATTGTCCGGTCTAAAAGTAAGGGGACATATCTTCATGGTATAATAAAAGAGAAACAGCGCACTAAATTCAATAGTGTAAAAACCTTCACGCCTGGCTCCACTCAAAGGGATAAAAAAATATTTATCCTGTTGGAAATAGCTCTGGCTATTGCTGCAGTATACCATCTGTCCGGGCTTTTTTATAGAGTAAATGATTCATCAGTCTTACGTCATGCTGCATTTGCGGGCATTGATTTGTTTTGTGTCTATGGCTTTTTAAAGCGCCCAAAGTATTTTATTCTATTTTTTACAGTTTTCACCTTGCAGCAATATTTTTCTCATGGGCCATATTTAATAAATACCTGGATCAGCCATGGTGAAGTGCATTGGATCAGTCTCTTTGTTCTGATACTGTTGCCTTTGGGATGGATTAGTTTGATCCGGGATTCGTTACGGTCATCCGCTCAGGGCTTTTTCACCAATCATAATACGCAAGAGTGATGAGCCAAATCCTTTATCAGAATTCATTTAAAAACAATTGGATATGACTTCTAACATCTATGCACTTCTTACCCCCATTGCCCTTGGGTTTATTTTACTGGAGATACTCGTCTGCTGGTACTATAAAAAAAAGTACATCACGTTTCAGGAAGCTGTAGCCAACTTTGGGACAGCGCTGGGCAACCAAACCATGAATGTATTGGTGGCAGCCGGGGTTTACATCGCCTATGGATTTCTGTGGGAAAATTACCGGGTTATCGATTCACTGGAAATGAATGCCCTCAATTTTGTTTTGCTGTTGCTTTCCATTGATTTTATTTTTTATTGGGTTCACCGGTGGGGGCACCATATTAATATCATGTGGGCTGCGCACTCCCCGCATCACTCGGCCGAGGAGATGAATTTCTTTGTGGCCCTTCGCGCCAGTGTTACGCAACGGTTGTTTTCCTTCCTGTTTTTCTGGCCGCTTACCATTATCGGGTTTAAGCCCATTGATATTTATGCCATGACCGGCCTTCACTTGTTCATTTCTTTTTTACACCACACCGAACTTATACCAAAACTGTGGCGGTGGATTGAATTTATCTTCACAACACCTTCACATCATCGCGTTCACCACGGAATCAACTTTGCCTACCTGGATAAAAATTTTGGTGAGTTTCTTATCATCTGGGATAGGTTATTTAAAACCTATGCGGAGGAAGATGAAAAGGTATTGTATGGAATGTATAACCCGCCCAACACGTGGAATCCCATTACTATCAACTTTCATTATTACCAGTTGCTATGGAAGGATGCGATGGCCGCACCGCGATTGACAGACAAATTTAAAATATGGTTTATGCCTTTAGGCTGGCGCCCTGCGGGGTTGCCGCCTAAGCCTGCGCTGAAGGAAGTAACTCAGGATAACAGGGTGCGGTTTCAAACAAAAATGTTTCAGCGCGCAAAACCTTACCTGATACTCCACATCGTACTGGGTATTGCCTTAATGATGTTTATCATAGACCCTAAATCACCATGGGGAACAGCAGAGCGCTGGACAGGCAGTTTTTTACTGTGGCACATGATCATAAACTGGAGCGGTATCATGGAATCAAAACCCTGGTTATTCTTCTCGGAAATTTTCCGGCTGATACTTACCTGCGGCACGCTTATTTATTTCAGCAACGATTCTATGGGTAGCCCTCTCAATCTTTTGTGGATAGTTATCTCATTGCTCTCTGCTTTATGGACCATTCGTTATTTCAGGATTTACTTACCCCTCCAGCTAAACCACCAGCCATGAAGAAATTTTTTATTACCGGGGTTGGGATTGATCCAATTATTACCCACAAATGGATCAATAAAGGAAAATATAATTGGAGCGTATCACCATCGAAGACTGTTGAGGAACTTGAGCTAAGCATAACTCCCCCTGAAGTGGGATTAAAGTCCACGATTGATTGGATTAATTCACGAATTAAGATCACAAAGGTTGTCAAGATTGCTACCTGGTTTATTATTGTTTTCTTTTTGCTTGTACCAGGATTAGCCCTGACACAAATAGATTCTGCAAGGGTCTCAATATTCTATTCTGACCACCCGGGTGATGGAAGCATGTTGTTTCTGGAAAATGAAACTCCGCAACATTCAGAAAAGATTACAGGACCGTATTCAATCAATATAACAGTAACGAACATTAGAAATAAAAATGGTGTAATACGATTTAAGTTTTACGATGACAGCGCCCCCTTTCCACATGATTTGGGATTCTTACGGATAGTTGTAAACAAAACTGAAATAAAAAACGGTGTCTTTACCACTGCAGTGCATGGCTTCGAATCAGGATATATAGGCATTGCCGTACATGACGATGAGAACTCAAATAAGAAATTAGATTTTAATTGGTTTCTCCCCAGCGAAGGATTTGCATTCTCTGATTATTATCATTCTTCATTTCGAAAACCGTTATATTCTGATTTTCGCTTTCACCTGCAAGGTGACAAAAGTGTGATAATGAAAATGAAATATCATTGATGCTTGTGAACTAAAATCATCAGCTATGAAAAAATGCATATTCAGTATCTGTCTTTTCTTCTTTCTAATAGAAGGGTGTGCCCAAAAGTATGTTGATATTGCTAAACTTTATTACGGTAATTCCGGGGTTAGCAATTTCGAAAATAGTGACGTGGGTACGCGTGTTAAAGAACTTGGCTTTGACCTGACAGTTCCCGTTGTTATCAACTCTAATAATGCATTTTTGACCGGGTTGATCTATGACAGAACGCAAACTAAATTATTTGAGGAGGAGCCCGAAGAAACGATTTCAATTTTAGGATTGCGGGCAGGGCTATCCAAGCAACATTCAAACAAGTGGTCGGGCACGTATATACTGATTCCAAAATTAGCCTCTGACTTTAAGAGTATAACCCGGAAGGATTTTCAGATTAGCACGATTGTGCTGATGAAATATACTAAACGGGAGGATTTAAATTTCAAAGTGGGAGGGTATTATAGCTCTGAATTTTTTGGCCCTATGTTCGTGCCGCTTTTTGGGCTCTATTACCTAAGTCCAAATAGGAAATTTGAAACCAATTTGACATTGCCCTTTCTGGCGGATGCCAATTACAAGCTTCATGAACGGGTACATATAGGAATCAATTTCTTTGGGCAAGTAAGATCATATCATCTTTCTGAGATTCCTGAAAGCAGCAAGGAAGGGTATGTTGTAAAAACCAGCAATGATTTGTTTGGATATCTAAAGTTCAATCTCGGTAAAAGCCTTAGTGTTCAAACCAAGTTGGGCTATGCCTTGGGCAGAAGCTACCGGGTGTATGACGAAGCTGATAAAATAAAATTTGGATCGGTTTTAATCCGGGTGGGTGATGACCGTACTCAACTGAATACAGATTTTTCAAGTGGATGGATGTATCAGGCTATGCTGGTGTATAGGTTTATTCAGAATTAACGTACCAGCAGTACAGGTTTAACTTTTGTGTTTTAAAATCTTTTAACAATAAACAATTTGCGTTATGAAATCAATAAAGAGAGAAATGGTGGTGTTAATCGTACTATCGTTTTCTATTACTATGCTTTTGCCCACAAAGGTTTTGTCACAAGAAAATTCAATGCCGTCTTTTGAGACGAGTACTTGGATAGATTTTGGACTTGGACGGTCAACCCGTGAACGAGCTTTATTATTGAGTTTTAATGCCGAATTGAAAAAGCGTACACTCCTTACTCTTTCATTCGACAGAGCTTATTATCCCAAAGATTATAGTTATAGGTTTTTAAGTACTGGTGCAACATCACGGGATATTAAGGATGGTTTTGACACCAAAGCCTTTAACTTGAAATTAGGAAAGCTCTACAAAAGAAAGTGGGGGATATTTTCTTTTTCTGCAGGGGCATCTATTGTTGGCGCAACTAAATCCATACTTACACAGAAATACGTTGATTATACATACGTCTTTTTTATTCCAATATATGATCCTCACTATGAAACGGTTATAACTGAAGAAAAATCTTCAACTATTGGGTTCTCAATGGACGTACGAATTATGCCGGCAATAAAATTTATTGGCCTTTCCGTAAACCCCTTCTTCAATCTTAACAAGATCCATAGTTATGGTGGACTTACTATCAATCTCGCTTTAGGCAAAGTGCATTATTAAGAAGGCTGAGACTTTCAATTGCTCTTAAACTGTTTTTCAAGCGAACCGTGCCTTTCTAAGTCTTCAATAATCTTTCTGTCTAACGGACTTTCTTTTATAACATTGTAGTTATCCCAAAACTCCTTATTGTAGGGCAGGTCTTGATATTGAAGTCCGTAGTTTCTCATTTTTTCTGTAATGGCAATTCGGTTATTGGTGTTTGGAAATACTTCGTTGATGAGCAGCAATTGGTTTAGCTCTGTCTCAAACTTAAGTTCCTTTGTTTTTATGTTATACCAGTTCACTTTAGAATCTACAGTAATATAATTTAAGTAGTACTTTCCTTCGTAGGGTTTAAAATCAATCACCCTTCTTGTAGATACGGCAATACTATACAGCCCTCTTTTTTTCATAAGAAATTCTGAATTGTTGTCGGTGAATTCAAAATGTATAATGGCATAGCTTCCTTTCTCGACATAGATTTTTAAGGGGTCGCCTTCCTTATTTGAAAGGACAAATATTTCATGATCATTATAGTATGAGTCTTTTTCTCGTTTCAGGTTATCATAAAATCTTTGTTCAGTTGGGAAATGCCTATACCTGACACTGTTGTGCAGCAATAAAACTTCCAATAAATTTTCCTGGTCGAAATAGGATGTGAACTTACTTTCGTACCCTAAACTCCTTCTTATTTCGATCAAGCCAACCCTTTCCTTTAATTTCGATTTGTTACGGGGTTCCTGATAGTTTTCATCTTGAATTTTAACTGCGGCTTCAAGTAAAGAGAAATAATCGCCCCCTACTTTTTTTAAGTCGCGATAAAACCCATCCATCAGGTAAGGTTGCATGGGATAATTTTGCTCAATCCGCGAAAGCGCTATTTGCAAAATTTCACCACCATTGAGGGAATCTGAAATTAATACTTCCTCTAAAACCCAAGTTGTTTTTCTCACTTCAACTATCAAGTTTTGTGTTCCTGATAAAGTCCAAATGGGGGCTTCATAGGTTTCGTACCCAAGCATATTAATCACCAGCAAATCATTTTGAAATTCGCGTGGAATGTGAAAATCAAATTCGCCTTGCAGGTTTGTAATGGTTCCTATTGGTTTGCCTTTGATGCCGATGGTTGCAAAGGGAAGGGGCTCTTTTGTTTCTTTATCAATCGCTTTCCCCGAAAGGGTAATTTTTTGCCCCTGCACCGCAAAGTTTATAAACACTAAAACGCATAGGGAAAATAGATGCCTCATGTAAAGAAATGAATAGTTTTACTCAATATACGGCCAAAGATGCTGTATTGATAAAGTTCAGCTAAGGTAAGTAAACAGGCAGAAACCTCTATTAATCGTTTATACCTTACATTGGTCGGCTTTCCCTTCGAATGTTTACTTTTATAAGATAATCTGCCAGGCTATGAAGTGGTTGGACGCGATACCCAGGATATGGAAAAGAGCTTATCTTTTCATTTGCCTGTGGTATGCAATCAATTTTACCATTAGCGCTGTACTGGAGTGGAAATTTGTAAAGCCCGAATACTATGTATTGTGGACAGCGCTTTTTTTACTTGAAGCCCTGTGTGTTTTTATCCTGGTAATTTTTTTGTGGTCGTATTGGCTGTTTAAGTTTCCGCCTGTTTGGCAAATAACGGGTCACATCGTTGGCATCCTTGTTTTCTTTTTAGTGATGGGCACCCTTTCCTATTACTTCACCGATTACCTGGAAGGTTTTGTGTATTGGGAGCACTGGAAGGAGTATATGATCGGTTTGCTGAGCAGTTGGGACGCGCTTCGTATTCATGATCAGTACATTATTACGGTGGGGGTATATTATGTGATCCGATATTTTCAAGGCTTGCAAAAGCAAGAGCAGGAGAAAAGTGAGCTGGCCATTCGAAATAAAGAAATGCAAATTTCGTTATTGAAGTCTCAAATCAATCCTCATTTCCTTTTCAATACATTAAACTCCATAAGTACATTGGTTCATTCCAGCAAAGAGAAAGCCCGCAAGGTGATCAGCCAGCTCTCTGATATTTTCAGGTATGCGCTCGACTCACATAACGGGGAGATGGTGAAGCTAATCCATGAAATTGAGTTTATAGAAAACTATGTTCGCATTCAACAAGTTCGGTTTGGAGACCGCCTGAAATTTGAGAAGCACATTGATTCAACGTGTTTAGGCATTAGTATTCCGCCCATGATTTTGCAGCCGTTAGTTGAAAACTCAGTTAAGTATGGCATTGCCCCTAAGGAAGAGGGCGGTACAATAACCCTTACCGTTAAACGAACAGGGGCCATAATCTTTTTTGAAGTGAAGGATGATGGATTAGGATCGAAAGCTATAAAGGTAATGGATGGAAGCTCAAGCGGGGTGGGTATGATGAACACCGACCTTCGGTTGAAAAGCTACTTTGGAGTCCGGTCGCACCTGAAGGTGTTAGCAACCGAGCATGGCTACTCGGTGAGTTTTATCCTGGAGGACAAGCATGTGATAAATGAAAAAATCAACGAGCCCGCTTTAGAACAGGTTCTGTTAAACAACTAAAATAAACTACACTTATGAATACAACTTGTTTAATTATTGACGATGAAAAACTTGCCAGGGAGTTGCTGACTGAATTTTTAGAATCGTTTCCTCAAATAGAAGTGATCGGTGAATGCAGCAAAGGCACCGAAGCTGTGGAACAAATCAATAAACTTAAGCCCGATCTTATATTCCTGGATGTGCAAATGCCGGGGATGAACGGCTTTGATGTGTTGGATGAAATTGAACATGAGCCCTACGTAATATTTACAACGGCCTATGATCAATATGCGATAAAAGCGTTTGAACGAAATGCGGTAGATTATGTGTTAAAGCCGCTTGACCAGGAACGCTTTAAACTTGCGGTAGACCGCGCGTTAAAGCAGCAGAAAATGGAAGAAGGAAATCTGGAAGGGTTGTTGGACAGCCTTCGCGCAGTGAACCCAAGAAGCACTTACGATTCGCACGTGTTCGTTCAGAAGTCTGAAAAGTTATTTAACCTTCCGGTGGAGGATATTATTTACTTAGAAGCATCTGGCGATTATACAGTAATTTCCACAAAGAATGATCAGTTTGTAAGTTCCAGTGGAATTGGCAAGCTGGAAGAGCTAATGAACCCCGATACCTTTATCCGCGTGCATCGCTCCACCATCATCAATGTAAATTCCTTAAAAGAAATTGAAAGGCATTTTAATGGCGGCATGATAGTAAAAATGCAAAACGGAAAGAGCTTTCCGGTCAGCCGCACCTATGCAAAACTTATTCGAAAGAAAGTTGTGTAATATTTTTTTAACCGCAGGGTTCGCGAAAGAAGCGCAAAGAAATTCCTCGGTCAGTGTCTCACTGACCGAAATCCTTGCGTCCTTTGGTGGTTATTTTTCCAGCTTTTTCTCCAGTACCACAAACTCCAGTTTCATTTTTGGCTGGCCAAATCGTGGATCGGTAAAAGCAAAGGGTTTGCGTTCACCGGTTAGTTGGTAGCCATGACGCACATACCAATCAATTAATTCATTGCGCACTGAAATAACCGTCATGAAGATGGAAGTGCATGATTGTTTGATTGCTTCTGCTTCCGCAGCCTTTAATAATTCTTTGCCGATTCCTTTGCCCTGCAAATCTGGCCGAACGGTGAGCATTCCTAAATAAAGTTTGCCTTCGTTTTTTTTTAATTCAACACAGCCCAGTATTTCACCTTCTTCAACATATTTTAACAGGGTTGTGCCTTGTGTTTGGATTAATTCGGCAATACCACTTGCATCGATACGGCTTCCATCCAATAAATCAGCCTCGGTGGTCCACCCCTGGCGGGATGAATCGCCCCGGTAGGCTGAGTTGACCAGCGCGTTCAGTTCGGGGGCATCTTCCACAACGGCTTTGGTAATCATATTAGGGATTATAAAAACGTTTTAGGTATCAGGCCGCTCAAAGCGGTCAGGACACCTATTCTATTTCGTTTAATTTCCAGTCTTGGATTTTTCGTTAACCCTTTTTAAATCGGGCAAATTAAAATTATCAAATACGGATGGCTGTTTCATCATGTCTTCAATTTCTTTCACGGTGCGGGGCGCAATCTTCGAAAGGTGTTCGTATCCATCTTTAGTAATTAAATAATCATCTTCAATGCGCACGGCTATGCCCCACCATTTTTTATCGCATGCAGCATTGTCAGGAATATAAATTCCGGGCTCGATTGTCACAGTATTATTTTCTTCCAGATTGGGGCCGCCTTTGTCGTGAACGTCTAACCCAATGTGATGACTAACACCATGCGGAAAATAAAGATGCTTTTCACCTTTCTTGATAATCCCTAATTGCAGCAAACCACGATTGATAACAGCACGGCACGTATCCGTTAGCGCCTGGCGCGGAGTGCCGGGCCTGGTAATCTTCATCGCTTCTTCCTGTGCTTTCAGAACGAGTTCATAAATCTGTTTTTGTTCAGGCGAAAACTTTCCGTTAACGGGAATGGTGCGGGTGATATCGGCAGTGTAGCCATGAAACTCGGCTCCCAAATCCATTAATATTAATTCTTTGGAAGATACGCTCGGTTTATAATTGTCAATATAATGCAGGATGCACCCATTGTGCCCGGCACCTACAATGGAGGGATAGCCCAAATCTTCGGCTTGATATTTTTTATAAACAAATTCATGAATCCCCTGGATCTCGCGCTCCGACATGCCGGGTTTAATCGCCTTCATAACTTCAATCTGGCCCAGGCAGGAAATAGAAACCGCATTGCGGATAAGTTCAATTTCCTCTTTTGTTTTAATTCCCCTTAGTCCGGCCATCAGGTTATTCAACCCATTCATGTCCAGGTTATTTTTTGCGGGCTCTACTGAAAGAGATGCGCTCATTTTTTCAGGATACTTCACCTTAACTTTAAACTGTGCGATTAAATCGTACATATCAGATGAATCTTTTGGATTGTCGCGCACATCATTTTTAAAATCATAGAACAGGATCTTATCGAATTTTGAGAAATCAACATTATAGCGTTTAAACTCACTGTTGTTGAAAGCCTGTTCAAATCCCAGTACATCTTTTGTTCCCTTTTCACCAAGCCTGCGGCCCGTCCACATTTCGCGAAAAGCATTACGCGGTTGCACAAACAGGATTTCATTATAGGAAGCTCCATTGGCCGCTACCAGCTTATCTTTAAAGATGAACAAAACCGCATCGGGTTCTTTGTAACCTGTTAAGTAATAGAAGTCAGGATCCTGATGATAAATATAATCCACATCGTTGGCCCGGTTGCGCACGGGGTTGGCAAAAAACACGGCTACGGAATTTTGCGGCAGCGCGGCCCTTAGTTGTTCCCTTCGGTCTTTGTGGAAATCTTTAGAGAGAAAATCGTTGGGCAGATCAGCATCTTGTGCCAATAAGGAAAAGCTGATGAGCAGCGTTACCAGGGATAAAATTGATTTCATAATGGATTTTTTAACAGGTTTAAAGATAGCCCGGGAAGTCAAAGAATAAAATACGACACTATACAAACGGCATAGAACCTTTATAGATTGTTAGAAGGAAATATCAACAATTGTATATATTCAGGTGTTGCCGGGAATGCCTTTTGAGAGAAATTCGAGCTCCGAATTAAGACAAAAAATGAGTAAATTGTGGGGTGAAAAAGAGACACATCCGACACATTGATTTAGAGATTGACAAGCTGACGAATTCGATTGAGAACTAAACAAGACTGACTTAAAGACGATTAAGAAACCGGACTGGGTATTTGACTGGAAACTTGAAGTCCGGACTTCTAAAAATGAAGTGTATAAGCTGACAATGGTTAACAACCTGAACAATGTTCGTTGACCCAATTGCAGCGTATAAACTAATTTCAAGATATTTTTAAGAGTAAGACTATGGGACTGATTAGAGAACCAAAAAATGTTGACTTTATTATTAAATCTGAACCGTGGACAAAAGAGGAGCTAAAGCAATTCAGGGAGATAATGAAGAAGCAACGTGAGAGACGAGCTAAGTTAAAATTACGAATGACAAAAAAGGCACGAACGCCCAACAACGATGTGCATGTGCCGTAGCGGGGGTTCAGTGTTGCGTTGTTGTTTTGTTTCTTGGCAAAGCCCACCTAACCACACCCGTCACAACACAAACGGCATAGAACCTTTATAGATTGTTAGAAGGAAATATCAACAATTGTATATATTCGGGGTGCTGTGCGCAACCTTTTTTGGGACAGACCACCTGACGACAAGGACAATTGACAAATGGAAAAATTTATAAAGGTGACAGGAATATTTATCGGGACGGGACTGTTGAATACAATAGCCTTCACAATTTACTTAGGCACCACTGGACTACCTGGAGGAGAAGTTGGAATGGCGCCATTTCTGATAGCCTTGGAGTCATTGATCGCTGTTGTTCTATCTGCTGCGACATATTTGTTGATTCGAAACAGAATTAATATGACTGTGACTAAGTTAGTTTTGACTTATCAATTAATTTACATTTTGACATTGCTTTTCTCTGGAGTGAATCCATTTGACAACGACTTGCCGACACCTTTAAAAAATTGAATCAATGGACTTACTTGATTTCGTTCACGGTGGCCATTGGACTGATAATGACAATTAAACTGTTTGACGGACGAAGAATAAATAAGAATTGAAAAAAGGCAGCGCACAACAATGAACTGTGCATAATCAAATAGCGGGGTTCAGTGTAAATTTGTAGTTTAGTTTGAAGGAAACATATCGTTCGTTTTAAAAACCCAATTAATCATTATATTGAGACATTAGGAGCTTTCCATGCGGACGGATGATTAATGATTATTGACGTTAGCTCATCAATTAAGAAATTCTACCTCTATGAAATACATATCACTCTTAAGCGTACTACTTCTCATCTCGTGCAGCGCGCAAAAAACGGATACCCGGGTATGGCAAAGTATTGAACAAGGTTTACAAACCCAGTTGATAACCATAAACAATGGTGACACACTCGATCTGCCGGAAGGCAACTTCATGTTTACGAAGAGCCTTGCCATGGATGGGAAATCGAACATAGTAATCAGGGGCAAGGGCATTGACAAAACAATCCTTTCATTCAAAAACCAGGCAGAAGGCGCGCAGGGATTGCTGGTAAGCAATGGAAAAAATATTGTGCTGCAGGATTTTTCAATTGAAGATGCCAAAGGTGATAATTTGAAAGTGAGTGAAGTGGTTGGGCTTACGCTTTTGCGCATCCGGTCGGTATGGGCTGATGGACCCAAAACAGAAAACGGGGCTTATGCGCTTTATCCTGTTCTGTGTAAGCACGTGCTGATTGACAATTGCATTGCGATGGGTTCATCCGATGCGGGTATTTATGTGGGGCAATCTGATTCGGTAATCATCCGAAACAGTAAAGCCTATTGGAATGTGGCCGGCATAGAAAGTGAAAACTCGCGCTGGGTTGAGATTTATGGAAACGAAGCCTACGAAAACACAGGCGGGATTCTTGTTTTCGACTTGCCCGGCCTTACCCAGTATGGGCATTCCACCAAAGTGTATAATAACAAGGTGCATGATAACAATCATGAAAATTTTGCGGCTAAAGGAAATATTGTAGCGAGCATCCCGCCCGGCACGGGCTTTATGATTTTGGCCACGCATCAATTAGAGTTGACTAAAAATGAAATCCGAAATAATAAAACGGTTGGAATCGGGGTAATAAGTTATGATTTGGTAACTGCGTTGAATGAAGGCGAAGTGGAACAGGAAAGTTCTATCGGTGGCGTGCAGACAGTAAATAATAATTATCTGTCAGACACGCTTTACAACCCGTATCCCTACAAGATTTACATACATAATAACACGTACTCAAACAGCCATTGGTTTCCGGCTTTGGGTCATGATATGGGAAAGTTGTTTTTTATGAAATCGTTCATGAACCCACCGGATATTGCTTACGATGGTATTGCAGATCCCAAAAGAAGCAATCCTGAGTTTTGTGTTCAGGAGACAGGTGATTTAACGGTAATTAATTTGGATGCAGCCCATGATTTCAAAAACCTTACGAAGGGGATGAAGCAGTTTGAATGCGAAGGAATGAGTGCGGAAAAATGAAAAATCTTTTCTTTTTGGTGTGTGTAGTTCTTTTTTCCTGCGGGAATAAGAAACAAGAAATTGTTGTGCTTCCTGAAAATGAATTTGCTGTTGATTTATCCGGCCTCGGCAAAGAGAAATTATCAGAATATGGATTTTTTGTTGGCGCATTGAAGGACCTTGTGCCTGCACAAGATGTTATTCCGTATTCAATCAATTCGGCTTTGTTTTCTGATTATGCTTTTAAAAAACGATTCATAAAAATACCGGCCGGTACTAAAATAAAATATTCCGAAGCGGATGTTTTTGATTTCCCGACTGGAACTGTATTAATTAAAAATTTTTATTACCCGGCTGATTTCACCAACCCAGCCGTTGATTTAAAAATTCTTGAAACCCGGTTGCTGGTTAATGAAGGTGAAAATTGGAAAGCATTACCTTATGTATGGAATGACGAACAGACTGAGGCTTATCTGATGGTGGCCGGAAAAACGGTTCCCGTATCGTGGAAGGAACCTGATGGTGTTATTAAAAGCATTAACTATTCTATTCCCAACTTAAATCAGTGCAGTGGTTGTCACTTACGTGGAGATAAACTGATGCCTATTGGGCCTGCCGCCCGGCAACTAAATGGAGTGCATGATTTTTCGCAAGAAAAAAATCAATTGTTAATATGGAAGGAGAAATCTTTACTGGAAGGTCTGCCGGATTTATCGCAGGTTGCGCAATTGGTTAGTTATGAAAATCCGGAAGCATCCATCGAATTGCGTGCGCGCGCCTTGTTAGAAATCAACTGCGCACATTGCCACCGTGCGGATGGCGCTGCGAAGAATAGTGGCTTACATTTGCTGGCCACCGAAAAAGATATTTCTAAAATAGGTGTTGGCAAAGCGCCTGTAGCAGCAGGCAAGGGTTCGGGTGGTTTACTTTACGACATTGTACCCGGCAAACCGAACGAATCCATTTTACAATTCAGGATTGAATCAACTCACCCTGGCATTATGATGCCTGAACTTGGAAGAACAATAACCCACACAGAAGGGGTTGAATTAGTTCGGCAATGGATAAAAGAGATGAGGTAGTTCGTTTAAGTTTATTAACTGTTGTTACGCAGACTTTAGCCAGAAATCATCTCAAAAATACTTTGTCATCGCGGACAACGATCCGCGATCTCGGAA
>CAZNRJ010000021.1:0-8552 GCA_964574945.1 uncultured Ohtaekwangia sp.
CGCACCGAACAATACCTCCAAAAATATTGATTAGAATGGCCTTTACATTTGGATCTTTTAATATGATCCTAAATCCGGCTTCAACAGTTTCAGCATTCGCGCCACCACCCACATCCAGGAAATTGGCAGGTTCGCCCCCTGAGAGTTTGATAATATCCATGGTGGCCATGGCAAGCCCGGCTCCGTTCACCATACAGCCAACGTTTCCGTCTAATTTTACATAGTTTAATCCGGATTTACCCGCTTCTACTTCGAGTGGGTCTTCTTCAGAAATATCCCGCAATTCCTCTAAATCTTTGTGACGATACAGTGCATTGTCATCAAGATTTACTTTGCCATCTACGGCAAGGATTTTATTATCGGAAGTTTTAAGTACGGGATTTATTTCAAACATGGAAGCATCAAGGCCGATGTAAGCTGCATAAAGGGAGTTTACAAATCTTACCATCTCTTTAAAGGCATTTCCTTCAAGGCCTAATGCAAAGGCGATCTTACGGGCCTGGAAGGGTTGCAACCCTATGGTAGGATCAATCCACTCTTTAACAATTTTTTCGGGATGGGCTTCAGCAACTTCTTCAATGTTAACACCCCCTTCGGTGGATGCCATGATCACAGGCTTACTGGTAGCACGATCTAACAAGATACTCATGTAGTACTCTTTAGGCTCATTTTCGCCCGGGTAGTAAACATCTTCGGCAATTAATACTTTGTTCACTTTTTTACCGGCAGCCCCTGTCTGAATGGTAACTAAGGTACCACCTAAAATGGCGTTTGACTTTTCAACAAACTCATCAATACTTTTTGCTAAAACAACTCCCTTAGATCCGGTTTCCTTAACGGTTCCTTTTCCACGACCACCCGCATGAATTTGAGACTTGACCACGAACCACTTGGAACCTGTTTCAATTCCGATTTCCTTTGCTGCTGCAACCGCTTTGTCAGGAGTATCCGCAACAATGCCGCGCTGTACGGCAACTCCAAATTTTTTAAGGATTTCTTTAGCCTGATATTCGTGGATGTTCATAGATATTAATTTTGGAAGCAAGCTACTTTTTTTAAACCTTTAATTCAAGAAATTAATAAATACTCATGTTAAAAGCAGAAGGGCTGACAAAAGCGTACGGTACACTTCAGGTGTTAAAAGGTGTTGATATTGAAATAGACAAAGGGGAGGTGATCTCCATTGTTGGTGCATCGGGTGCCGGTAAAAGTACCTTGCTCCACATCCTGGGTACACTCGATAAGCCTGATACAGGAAAGGTTAACCTGAATGGCAAGGATATCTTTTCTCAGAATTCAAGGGATTTAGCTGATTTTAGGAATAAGAACCTTGGCTTTGTATTTCAGTTTCATAACCTGCTTCCTGAGTTCTCGGCTATTGAAAATGTGATGATCCCGGGATTTATTGCCCGCACCAATGAAAGTAAATTGAAAAACAGAGCCTCAGAGCTCCTGGATACACTCGGTTTAAAAGATCGTGCACAGCACAAACCCTCCGAACTTTCTGGTGGAGAGCAGCAACGGGTGGCTGTGGCGCGGGCTTTAATAAATGATCCGGTTTTGATTTTTGCTGATGAACCAAGCGGAAACCTGGATTCAAATAACGCGAAGGACTTACACGAGCTATTTTTTAAACTTAGAAATGATTTTGGGCAAACTTTTGTAATTGTTACCCATAACCAGGAATTCGCGGCTATGACTGATCGTAAGTTGGAAATCAAAGATGGTAAAATGCTGGTGTGATCGACCTGTTCAACTTTGCATTGATACGTGGGCGCTTTCAACGGATTCTTCCACCTCAACATTTCCTTTTTGATTGATTGAAGTCAAGGTAACTGATTTTGTTTCATTGATTAGCAACGGATCGTATTTGGCTGCCACCCGAATATAGTTTTCGGTAAAGCCATGCATCAATCCATCTTCAATATCATTTTCAAATAGAACGGTGAACGATTTGGTAAGATTGTTTTCGTAGAATGCCCTGCGCTTTTTATCAGATAAGATATGAAGCATGCGCGAGCGTTCATTCCTTATTTGCATCGGTATGGAACCAGGCAGGGTTGCTGCCAATGTGTTTTCCCGCTCTGAATAAGTAAATACATGCAAGTAGGAAATATCCAACTCATTTAAGAATTGATAAGTTTCTAAGAAGTGTTCCTGGGTTTCTCCCGGAAACCCAACGATTACATCAACACCAATGCAACAGTCTGGTATTAATGATTTGATTTTTTCAACGCGACTTGTATAGAGTTCGCGTTGATATCTTCTGCGCATTTGTTTTAAAATTGCATTTGAACCAGATTGCAGAGGAATATGAAAATGGGGTACAAATCGCTTTGACTGACTAACAAATTCAATAATCTCATCTGTTAATAGATTTGGTTCGATGGATGAAATTCTAAATCGTTCAATGCCTTCAACATTATCTAATTCTTTGATCAGATCAATGAATCGCTCTTCCCGTATACCATTTCGCAATCCAAAATCTCCGGTATTAACTCCCGTAAGGACAATTTCTTTTACGCCAGTTGCCGCTATTTCATTGGCATACTTAACCAAATTAACAATACTATCACTCCGGCTTGAGCCACGGGCAAGAGGTATTGTACAAAATGAGCATGAGTAATCGCAGCCGTCTTGCACTTTTAAAAAAGTGCGCGTGCGGTCATGTATTGAATACGATGTATTGAAAGTTTCTACTGCTTTAATATCTGATGCAAAAACAGCCGGTGTTTCCGGACGAACAAACCCATCTAACAATTCAACTAATTGAAATTTTTCAGCGGCTCCTAATACGGCATCCACACCGGGGATTTCAGAAATTTCCTTTGGCTTGAGTTGCGCATAGCACCCTATAATAGCAACATACGCATCCGGGGAAATGCTTCTTGCTTCTCTCACTATTTTACGACATTTCTTATCAGCATTTTCGGTAACCGAGCATGTATTGATAATGAAAATGTCAGGCTGATCTGTAAAATCAACTTTCAGATAACCCTTCTCTTCAAATTTTCTTGAAATGGTGGAGGTTTCGGAGTAATTGAGTTTACAGCCCAGCGTATAGAATGCTACTTTCTTCATAATTTCGTGCAAAGATAATAAGCTGTTGTTGCAATCTAAAGTGGATGAAACTCAATGCCTGTTAGTAAAATCTGGCTAAATCAATGAAAAGTGCAATTAGTAAGGTAATTGGATCCTTAGTAGCTATTCATTTACTCACTATTTTAACCGTTATTTTTTTCCCACAATCCCTGCGTTCTACAATTGTTTACACAGTGTATACCAGGTATTTGTTACCGGGGCCTTTTTTTTCTGAAAATGCTATAGGGGATACATACCAACTTTCTGTGGCATGGAAAGAAGATAATAGTTGGTCAGAGCCTGTGAACCCGGCACTCGATAATTACAAACAATTCGTCTCAGGTGATGTAAGGTTGATCAATAAAAATCGCATGGACAGAATGTTGTATCAGCGATTGATCAGTAAAGATTCCGTGAGCGATAAATGGATAGATGATAAAGAAAAAATGAGCTTCTTAAAACTCTATTATAAAGCTCATTACATACCTTCACATGCTGACTCTGTTAGATTAATTGTTGCGCATCAGGACAGCAGGGGGTTTACTACTAAAACAGACACCCTTCAAATAGTTCAATTTTGAATTCGGTTTTTAATCAGTTCAGCAATTTGTTAACCTATTCCGGAAGTAGCACTTTTTGGGTGCGCTTTTTCAGGAAAGCACTTTTTGGATTCTTACTTCTAAAAATTTTCCTGCTTTGGCCGGTACTGGACGATGTGATTCAATACATGCCATTTAAAATTGATTCTTTCATTAAGGAACTTGTATATGCTCCCTTGTTATTAATCCATTTTCATAAAAACCTGTTTGCTATTCCTTTTGTAATCCTTCTTTTTGCGGGTATTGCATTCAGGCATAACTATTTTAGTTCATTTCTTGTTTTCTGGTTTTCAGTTTGTTTAAGCAAACTAACCTTGCCTATCAGTACGGGGGCAGACTCTGTACTGAACTTGTTTCTTTTCCTTGTCATACTTATGGAGGTGCCTAAGGACAAGTATTTTATTGATGTTGCGCTGCTTGAAATTATCTCAAAAGCCGCATGGGTTGTTGCTCAAGTGCACCTGGCATTCATTTATTTTTTATCAGGATATGATAAATTACTAAGTGAGGCATGGAGATCAGGGGCAGCCATTTATTCAATAACACACCTTACTTTTTTTCAAAACCCAAACTTAATTTTGGAATTGAGCAAGACCGGGTGTTTGCTGCTCGGGTGGAGTGTAATCCTATTTGAAATGGGATTTGCTTTGCTGATTTGGTTTAAAAAACTTCGTCCAACACTTCTTGTGCTTGGATGTATCTTTCATATTTCGATTATTCTATTTTTGGGCCTGCTTGATTTTGGCCTGATAATGATTATCTGTTATTGCTTATTTCTCCCGATCCAAAAATCAAAACAACAAGTAATTAATCCAATAGTTCTGTCTTGATAGACGCTATAGCTTCATTTAATTGCTGATTAACCGAATCAAATTCTTCAGGTGATTTAAGCTGAGTATTTACACTTATGTAGAACTTAATCTTTGGCTCTGTGCCTGAAGGCCGAACAGAAATCTTAGAACCATCTTCCAAATAAAACTGGATCACATCTGATTTGGGTAATGTAATGGCAATCTCGGATTTAGTGATCAAATTTTTATCAATGCTTGTTTTGTAATCTAAGGAGCGAACAATCTTTTTTCCAGCTATTTGAACAGGAGGTGAGTTTCTAAACTTTTCCATCATCCTTTTTATTTCCTGTTCACCTTCGGCCCCCTTCTTCACCAGGTTTACTAAGCCTTCCTTATAAAAACCAAAATCAACATACATTTGAATTAACCAATCATACAGGGTGTGGCCCTCATCTTTAGCGGAAGCAGCCAATGCTGCAAAAAAGGCACAAGCCGAAACGGCATCTTTATCCCGAACAAAATCTCCCACCATATAACCATAGCTTTCTTCACCGGCAGCAACAAAAGTTTTCTTTCCCTCCATTTTGCCCATCAATTCGGCAATGTATTTGAATCCCGTAAGGGTGTTAAAGCATTCAATGCCCATCTTAGCCGCAATGGTATCAACCAGCTCTGTTGTTACAATGGTTTTTGCGATGTATCCGTTTTTCTTTTCGTCATCACTTAAGTTTTTCATGATGAACCACATCATCAGACTAAAGGCTTGATTTCCATTCAGCAAAAAATAGTTGCCCGATTTATCTTTAATGCCAATGCCAACCCGATCTGTGTCGGGGTCAGTGGCCATCACTAATTCGGCATTTACTGCTTTTGCTTTCTTTAGCGCGAGTTCCATAGCCGATTGTTCTTCCGGATTGGGAGATTGCACAGTTGGGAAATTGCCATCGGGTTCTGCTTGCTCATCTACCAGGATCAGGTTTGTAAACCCCAACTGCGATAAGCATTCCGGCACCATGGTAATACCGGCTCCATGGAGGCTTGAGTACACCAAAGGAATTGCATGCTGCCGTTTGATGCTCGCCTTGGCAGGAATTAATCGTTTAACATTATCGTAGTAGGCATCTTCTACCTCCTTGTTGATTCTGCTAATTTTTGAAGCGTCACTTTGGAAATTAATATTTTCAAATCCTCCAATGGAGTTAACCTCTTCAATTACATTTTTATCGTGTGGAGGAACAAGCTGGGCGCCATCCGACCAATAGGCTTTGTACCCATTATATTCTTTAGGATTGTGGGATGCTGTAATCACAACTCCTGAATCGCACTGAAGATGGCGAATGGCAAAGGACAGGAGTGGGGTGGGCCTTAACTCTGGAAACAGGTAAACGAAAATTCCATTTGCCGAGAAAACATCGGCAGTAACCTGCGCAAACAGGGCACTGTTATTTCTGCTGTCATAGGCAATAGCAACTTTAATTTCCTTGCCAGGGAGTGATTTCTTCAAATAATTAGCAAGGCCTTGTGTAGCTGCACCCAACGTATACTTGTTCATGCAGTTTGAGCCTACGCCCATAAGTCCGCGCAAGCCACCGGTTCCAAATTCCAATTCTTTATAAAAGCTATCGATTAGTTGTTTGGGGTTAGCATCTGCTAATAATTTTTTAATCGAATCTTTCGTATCAGTATCAACAACCGGACTGTTAAGCCATGTGTTGGCCCTGGCTATTGATTGTGCAAGTAAATCCATTAGTGAATATTAAAAAGTTAAATGTTATAAGTTGCCCCGTAAGCCTTGCTCTAATTCAATGGCTTCGAAGAGTGCTTTAAAATTCCCTTTACCAAAAGATTTGGCTCCATTTCGCTCTATAATTTCGAAGAAGAGAGTAGGACGGTCTTGAATTGGCTTGGTAAATATTTGAAGTAAGTAACCCTCTTCATCACGATCGATAAGGATGTTCAATTTTTTCAAAGCTTGAATATCTTCGTTGATGTGGCCTACCCGATCAAGCACATCTTCATAATAAATGTCGGGCACACGCAGAAATTCAACGCCACGTTTGCGTAGCTCACTTACCGTAAAAATAATATCGTCAGTGGCAATCGCTATATGTTGAACTCCTGCACTGTGGTAAAAATCCAGGTACTCTTCAATTTGTGATTTCTTTTTTCCGGATGCCGGTTCGTTGATCGGAAATTTGATATACCCGTTTCCATTGGAAACAACTTTCGACATCAAGGCACTATATTCCGTTGAAATGTCTTTATCATCGAACGTGATCAATAGCTTAAAGCCCATCACCTTTTCATAAAAATCAACCCAACGGTTCATTTGGCCAAGCTCTACGTTACCCACACAATGGTCAACATATTTTAATCCAATGGGGTTTACCTGCACATTACTTTTTACCGGAACAAAACCAGGCATAAAAATGCCTTTGTAATTTTTCCTCTCAACAAAAGTGTGAATAGTTTCTCCATAGGTTTGGATAGAAGCCACAGTGATTTCACCAAATTCGTCTTGCATTTTTTTTGGTTCGCTAACAGGCTCAGCTCCACGCGAAGTTGTTTCCTGAAAAGATTTGGTGGCATCGTCAACCCAAAGGGCGAGAACTTTTACGCCATCGCCATGTTTTTTAACATGATTTGAGATAATAGAATCCGGATGCAGGCTGGTAGTTAAAACAAATCTTATTTTGTCCTGCTTCAATACATACGAGCATCTGTCTTTTAAGCCTGTTTCCGGCCCTGCATAGGCAATCAATTCAAATCCTAAGCAATGCTGATAATACAGGGAGGCTTGCTTGGCATTCCCTACATAAAATTCAATATGATCAGTTCCGTTGATGGGTAGAAAATCCTGTGTCATAATGCGGTAGCTTTTGAATCGTCAAAATTAATCAATCTTAGAGTTTTAATTTAGCCCTCATTTCCATAATCTTGACATAAAATTGCATTGATATGGAAGTAAAGGATTTAGATACTGCGATACAGGAAATTGCAACCCGAAGAAATGAGTTAAGTAAAATTGATTATAACAATCCCAAATATGATGATCTGGAAGAAGAGCTTCATGATCTGGAAGATTCGATTCAGGTAAAGTTTGGTGAATACCTGGAGGATGTTCTGCAGGATATACACGATGAGTTTTGCCCGGATACGGATGTATTGTATCCTATCGCCTACTTTGCTAAATCATATATCGTAAATGGTGAGCATGAATTTTCGGTAGGACCTAAAGAGGGGGTTTATGTTGAAGTAGACGCTATGCCCGGTAAGGAAACCAAATTAGTAATTGTTCCGGGGCCACTCAGGATCATTTTAAATGAAGGCAACGGACAACAAAAAGTCGTTTGGACGGCAAAATCATGAGGCTACTAAGTGTTATCTTTCTTCTTGTTTCCACCTTGTCGGGATACGGGCAAACAAAATTTACAGAACGCATTGGTGGTCATGTGTTCAGGTTGAATATTCCGGACTACATGGTTAAGACGTATGAATTGAATGACGTTGCATCAATTCAGTATCAGAATACCACAAAGGAAGCCTATATAATTGTTATCGAGGATGCCAAAGATCAGTTGGAGTCGCTTGGTATTAAGTTCACCGATTCCAAAGACTTTTTGGATGAATTTGTTAAAGACTATAAAATTGAAAATGAAAACAGGTCATTGAAGAATGCTTCACAGTTTAAGGCTAACGGAAATGATTGTGCGCAGATAGAATTGTACTGGACGGAGGAAGAGACAGATTTTTTTATGTTGATTACCGCAGTAGAGTCAAAAACTCACTTCTATAAAATTCTAAATTGGACAATCCTGGTCAATGCAGATGTATTGAAGAATGATTTTCGAACAATCGCCAAAAGCATTAAAGACTAAGCTTTATATCCTAACTTCGACCGAACTTTATCCAGAACGTTTCGTGCAATTACAGTAGCCTTCTCTTCGCTTACTTTTAATTTTCTTTCTAATTCTTCAGGATTGCTCATGTAGAAATTGAAAGCCTCTCTTTCTTTCGAATATTTCTCAACGATTAATTCGAATAACTCTTGTTTTGCATGGCCGTATCCAAAATTGCCTGC
>CAZNRJ010000021.1:8562-18124 GCA_964574945.1 uncultured Ohtaekwangia sp.
GCCTGCAAGGTATTTTTGCCGGAGCGCTTCTGTTTGAGTGGGGGCTGCAATTAGTTTGTAGATAGCAAAAATAGTATCGGTATCCGGATTTTTAGGAGCCTCTACCGGGGTGCTGTCCGTAATAATGCTCATAATCTGTTTTCGCAAATCTTTATCGGTCACAAAAATATCAATGATGTTTCCGTAAGACTTGCTCATTTTCTGCCCGTCTGTTCCGGGCACAGTCATTACTTCTTCTTCAATCTTTGCTTCTGGTAGCACGAAGGTTTCTCCGTATTGATTATTAAAGGAACTTGCAATGTCGCGCGCCATTTCTAAATGCTGTCGCTGATCTTTTCCTACAGGAACAAAGTTGGCATTATATAAAATAATGTCGGCTGTCATCAATACGGGGTACGTAAACAAGCCTGCATTTACATCAGAAAGCTTGTCGGCCTTGTCTTTGAATGAATGCGCATTGGCGAGCATAGGGAAGGGCGTGAGGCAATTCAAATACCAGGTGAGTTCGCACACTTCGGGAATCCTGCTTTGGCGATACTAAAGATTTTTTTCAACAGCAAACCCAAAGGCCAGCCATGCGGCAGCAACAGCCTGTACGTTGGCTATTCGTTGTTTGGCATCTTTAATAGATGTTAAGGAGTGCAGGTCAGCGATAAAAAAGAAGGATTCATTTCCCGGTTCCTGCGAAAGGCGAATGGCGGGTATAATAGCACCCAATAAATTTCCTAAATGTGGCCGCCCACTGCTTTGTATTCCTGTTAATATTCTTGCCATACCTGCAAAGAAAATGAAAGAATTTCAAAAGTTGTGGGTAAGAAGTACCTTTGTGGTATGAAGTTTAGATTTTTTTCTTTTTTAGTTCTTGTGGGATGCATAAGAGCCCATGGGCAGCTGACTGAACCGCTTCAATTCATTGAAAAGATACACGACTTTGGTGAAATTATTGAGGCCGATGGGGCAGCTGTCTATGAGTTCACCTTTACAAATAACAGTGCCCGACCGGTTAAGATAGTAACGGTACAAGCTTCCTGCGGGTGTACTACACCCGGCTGGTCAAATCAGCCTATTGCCATTGGTAAAACCGGTTTTATCAAAACAAGCTTCGATCCTAAGGGTCGCCCCGGGTATTTTAATAAAACACTAACCGTGACTACTGACCTCGATCGCAATCCAATCGTTCTTCAAATTAAAGGAATGGTAGTT
The DNA here is from genome assembly GCA_964574945.1 of uncultured Ohtaekwangia sp. GTDB lineage: Bacteria > Bacteroidota > Bacteroidia > Cytophagales > Cyclobacteriaceae > ELB16-189. Next base: position 9,766 of record CAZNRJ010000021.1, read on the forward strand.
GACAAACGGTCGGATAAAGTAGCAACATTGACTGCTGCGAATGGAGGGCTTCGTTTGAAGAATAGTTCCTTTAATCTTGGTAAACTATATTTAAACAAACCTGCCGAAACCCGAGAGTTTGAAGTGCGCAATGCCGGTGAATCGGTCATTAAATTTACCCATGCGGATGCACCCGCATACATTAAAATAGTAACACCGGATTCCCTTCATGCTGGTGCAACAGGTTTAATAAAAATTACTTACGATGCGTCAAAACGAAACGAATATGGATTTCTTTCTGATAAAATAAATATCCATACAACCGACACTCAAAACCCAATCAAGTCATTTTCTGTTTACACGACTGTAGAAGAGTTTTTTCCAACCGTTAGTCCTGAAGCTTTGGCCAAAGCCCCTGCACTCTTAATCTCCAATTATGCGATTGATTTCGCCCGCGTGCGTAAAGGTATTAAAGTTGAAAACGCTGTACCTTTTCAAAACAAAGGGAAAACAAATCTTGAGATCAGAAGCATTCAAAGTAACTGTAGTTGCGTGACAGCAACCACAGACAAGAAGACATTAAGGCCAGGCGAAACTGCTCAATTTCAAATTACGCTGCTCACCGAGGGACGGATGGGAACACAGAATAAAGCAGTCACTATTTATTCAAATGATCCACGTAATCCCGTTCAGCGAATTACCCTTAGCGGATACATTGAAGATTAAGAATTGATAAGATGTTTAGCAATGATGGCCGCTGCATGTCCATCACCATAAAGTCCTTCTTTGATTTTAAGAGTCTTGTTATAGTTTGCTTTAAACGTATCGACTATATTTTTTTTGTTTGCACCTGCGAGGTTGTTTGCACCGACTTCAACCAATTCAATCCATTCTGTCTGGTCCCGTAAGGTGATGCAAAATTTACCAAAGAAATACGCTTCTTTTTGCAGGCCACCGCTGTCTGTCATTACCATGCTGCAATTTTTTAGCAAGGCCAGCATATCGAAATACCCAACAGGGTCAATAAGATGTGCATTCAGCTTGATTCCTTGCGAGGAGAGAAACGATTTAGTCCTGGGATGCAGTGGCAAAACAATTTTTATTTCCTGGTTGATTTCATTGAAGGCATCACAAATTTCTTTTAACCGGGTTGGGTCATTGGTGTTTTCTGCGCGGTGTAAAGTGGCAAGTATGAAGGGTTTTCCTTCCAATCCTTCTTTTTGAATAATTGTTGCATTAGTTTCTATTTTGGATTGATAGAACTGAACGGCATCATACATTACATCGCCTGATAAAACAATTTTGCAGCTTAGCTTATCGTAGCCTTCTTCTTTAAGATTTTTAATTGCGGTAGTGGTAGGGCAGAAGAGGATGGAACTTATCCGATCGGTTAAAACCCGGTTCACTTCCTCCGGCATTTTCATTTCAAAACTTCTTAGTCCGGCTTCTACATGGGCAACAGGGATATGCAGTTTCGAAGCTGCGAGCGCACCTGCTAATGTTGAATTAGTGTCGCCATATACTAACACGTAATCAGGTTTTTCTTTTAGGAGAATTTCTTCAATCTTCTCAAGCATGCGGCCTGTCATAGCGCCATGATTAAGTCCGCTGATCTCAAGATTATAATCGGGGGTTGGTATCTCCATTTCATCGAAGAACACCTGGCTCATATTATTATCAAAGTGCTGACCGGTGTGAATGATCACTTCATCAATACCTGATTTCTTTAATTCGCGGGAAACAACAGCAGCTTTTACGAATTGAGGGCGTGCGCCAAGTATGGTAATTACTTTCATCAAACAAAAGCCGGTATTCCAGTGATATGGTTTCCTAAAATTAATAAATGGATGTCGTGAGTTCCTTCATAGGTAACTACCGATTCTAAATTCATCATGTGCCGCATGATCGGATACTCGCCCGTAATGCCCATGCCGCCATGTATCTGCCGGGCTTCACGGGCAATTTCCAAAGCCATGTTTACACTGTTTCGTTTCGCCAATGAAATTTGTGCCGTGGTTGCTTTGCCTTCATTCATCAAAACTCCTAATCGCCAATTGAGTAATTGAGCTTTTGTTATCTCCGTCAGCATCTCTGCTAATTTCTTCTGAATCAATTGAAACGATCCGATCGGCTTACCGAATTGAATGCGTTCGATTGAATATCGTCTGGCAGAATCATAACAATCCATCGCTGCCCCTAACGCGCCCCAGGCAATTCCATACCGGGCCGAATCCAAACACATCATTGGCGCACCCAATCCATTTTTACCGGGCAGTAAATTTTCCTTCGGAACTTTTACATTATCAAAAACCAATTCACCGGTAGTACTTGCGCGCAGCGACCATTTACCGTGCGTTTCAGGAGTTGTAAATCCTGCCATGCCACGCTCAACAATCAATCCATGAATTCTTCCGGCTTCATTTTTTGCCCACACCACGGCAACATCAGCTTTGGGCGAATTTGAAATCCACATCTTGGCGCCATTCAAAAGATAATGGTCGCCCATGTCTTTAAAATTAGTTACCATCCCGCTGGGGTTCGAGCCATGATCAGGTTCGGTTAACCCAAAGCACCCCAACCATTCGCCATTAGCCAGTTTGGGTAAATACTTTTTGCGTTGTTCTTCGCTTCCAAATTTATAGATAGGATACATCACTAAAGAACCTTGAACCGATGCGGTACTTCGCATGCCCGAATCGCCACGCTCAATTTCCTGCATAATGATTCCATACGAAATGTAATCCAACCCACCGCCTCCATATTCCTGAGGAATGGTTGGCCCGAATGCCCCGATATCGCCAAATTTTTTTACAATCCCGTAAGGAAAAATTGCCTGTTGCGCCCAGTCTTCTATAAAAGGAGAGATTTCGCGTTTAACAAAATCGCGGATAGAACTTCTAATAAGTTTATGCTCTTCCGTAAGCAAATCATCAAGCAAATAGAAATCAGGATGTTCGTATCGATCTTGCTTAAGTGATTTTTTTACGTTTGATTTAGTAGTGTTGGCAGGCATAATTTGGGATATTCTTTTGAATGGGTCAAATTTACGGAAGTATTGACAATTCTATGGACAAATCTTCATTAGACCCGGCTCTTATCGAGCAGTTAAAAAAACTTCAACAAAAGTATGCGGTAATGGGTCAGGATTTATCATCCTACTTAGATGGCTTGCTTTATTCCGATTATTTAACCTATTGGGATTATATTCATCTGGATACGCTGCTAAGTCTCCAAAATCCGAAGACACAGTTTCCGGATGAGAAGGTTTTTATCTTATACCATCAGATTACTGAACTCTACTTTAACCTGATTCTTTGGGAGATTGAACAGATCGCTGAAAAGGAAGATATTGACGAACAATTTTTTATCGCACGCCTGGATCGAATCATCCGGTACTTTCAACTTTTGGAAAATTCTTTTTCAGTGATGGTTGATGGCATGGAGAGGGATCAGTTCCTGAAATTCAGAATGTCACTTTTGCCGGCTTCCGGTTTTCAATCCGCCCAGTATCGTTTAATCGAAATTTGTTGCACCGATATGGTAAACCTGGTTCATGTAGAATTTCGCGAATCTATGTTGGAATATAGCGACATTGAGCAACAAGTAACTCATCTGTATTGGCGAAGCGGTGCCACCGAATTGGCATCAGGTAAAAAGACACTTACGCTTCAGCAGTTTGAAGAAAAGTATATGAAGACTTTTATGGATACGGGCATGAAGTACCGTACCAAAAATCTCAGAAAAATTTATCAAGCGAATTTTCCCGCTTCGAAGGAAGTAATCAAACGGCTTCGTGAATTAGATATGCTGTCAAATGTGTTGTGGCCATTGGCCCATTTGCGATCAGCGGGGCGTTACCTGCAGCGCGACCCTGAGGATATTAAAGCTACAGGCGGCACAAACTGGCAAAAATATTTGCCCCCCCGGTTTCAACGCATTATGTTTTATCCTGAACTATGGAGCGAACAGGAAAGGGAGGAGTGGGGCAAGGCTGCGGTTGCCAGGGCTTTCCCGCAATAATCTCTCGAAGTTTAATTAACTTCGGGTTGTTGTTTTTCTATGAAGAACATAATAATCATTGGCTTACTTTTAATACCGGTTACTCTCCTGGCACAGGGAGTTATCCGCTATACCTATCATGATGCTGGCAAGCAAAACATAAAAGAGGTCTATCAGGTTAAGGATACCATTCAAAATGTATTGCACGGCTCTTATGTTTCATACTTCCTGAATGGACGCATGGAATCTAAGGGGCAATTTGTAAATAATGAAACTTCGGGAGTTTGGGATTTCTATTATGAGACCGGAAGCATAAAAATGCGGGGGATTCTCCGGCAAAATTCTAACTACGGATTGTGGCAATACTTTTATGAAAATGGCAAGAAAAGTATGGAAGGAACCATTAATAACAAATTGAGGGCGGGGCTTTGGAAAATTTATTACGAAAGTGGCGACCTGAAAGAAAGTGGTGAGTATGTTGATAATAAACGGGAAGGGGTTTGGAAAACCTTTTTTGAAGATGGTGTGCTTCGCGGTGAGATTGAATATTCGGACGATCATGGACGCTATACCGAATATTATCATTCAGGGAAAATTCTTGCGGAAGGCCCCCGGGCAGGTGCGCGAAATGCAGGACATTGGCGATACTTTACTGAGGATGGTGTGCTGGGGAGTGAGGGTGATTACATCAGCGGAAAGAAAAATGGAGAATGGAAGCATTATTACCCATCCGGAAAAATTTCGTTTGAAGGTCATTATGAAAATGATGAACCAACCGGTGAGTGGAAATATTATTTTGAAGACGGTACAATAAGCTCTTCAGGTCAATTTGTGGGCGGAAAGAAAAATGGATACTGGAGTGTAAACGAACCGGGTGGTAAACTTAAAAGTGAGATAGCATACCAATCGGGGAGTGGTGAGTATCGCGAGTATTATCCATCGGGTAAATTAGAAGTGAAAGGGCTCATTCAAAATGACAGGAGCGAAGGTCTTTGGAGTTATTATTTTGAAGATGGAAAATTAGAGGGTGAGTGCACGTTTATAGATGGCAAGGGAACCTACACAGGGTATTTTCCTTCCGGCTCCCTGCAAACAAAAGGAACTATTGAAAATGATTTGCGTGTAGGCACATGGGAGCTCTATGAAGAGGATGGTAAACTATCCGGCTACTATAAACCTATTTATGATAACAATAAATTAGCCATTGAAATAAATTCGTTGGCCAAAGCTCAAAGCAAGGCAAATGCGACTGTCGCAAGAAAGGGATTCTATTATTTTAACCCTCAGTACTCAGAGTATAGAGGTGTAATTGTTCAGGGAAACCCGGCTTTTTCATTCATCGGCACAATGCCATTTGGTATTGAGTTCTACAATGAAGAACGGCTTGGACATGAGTTTGGGTTCGAAGCAATCCGCAACCCGTTTTATACAGCGGACTCAAACGTGCCTAAAGATGAAGTGTTCAACCGGGGCTATGCAATCTCTGTAAAGCAAAAGTTTTATAACCCGGTTAAAACCGGGATGTGGTACTTCGCTCATGAAATTCGCTTCACCAATCTTGGCTATTTCTCCAACATTGATTTTCCATTGGCACCGGGAAGCTTGTTAACGGCAAGCGCCTCTGAGCAGCGTGCGGAATATGGAGTGCTGTTGGGTGGCCGGCTTATGCAAAAAAATGATGGCGATGGATTTACTATTGATGCATTTATCGGATATGGCATTGGGTATCGTATCTTTGATGTTGAACCTATTTTTGAAACTGTATTTGAAACTGTTAACCAGAAAAAATTATCGCAATCATTCCGGTTTGGTTTAAACTTTGGTTATTCATTTTCATTTGATGGAAGGCGATAGTATTAAAAAAGTAGGCAGTAACCAGTGGCAAGTAAGCAGTAATTGGAAACTGGAATGTGCACCCTGCCTGCTGCAATTTGTCGTCTGCCGACTTTTAATTTAAAAAACTGAAGGGATAAATACCCTTTCCTATGAAGAAGACAATAGAACTGCAATTGAGCCCGCAAGAGGCTTATGATGAGCCCGCATTTAAGGACACGCTTTTTTCAAAACTGAAGTTACCGGATGATGGAAGTGTATTTATAAATCCGCTCAAGCGGTCCATCGATGCCCGCGGAAGAAAAGTAGTTGTGAAAGTCCTGGTGGAGATTGTGCCGGCTTCGGAGGCTTCAAAAGGAATAACGTACCAGAAAAATTATCCCAACGTATCGAAAGCGAAATCAGTAATTATTGTGGGTGCAGGCCCGGCAGGATTGTTTGCAGCGATCCGTTTAATAGAATTAGGTGTAAAACCAATTCTGTTTGAGCGCGGCAAAGATGTGAAAACCCGCAGGCGCGATATTGCAGCTATCAACAAGCAACATCTTGTAAATCCGGATTCGAACTATTGTTTTGGTGAAGGCGGAGCAGGTACTTACTCTGATGGCAAACTTTATACACGGTCAAAAAAGCGGGGCGATGTAAGGCGTATTTTAGAAATATTAGTAGCCCATGGCGCCTCCGAAGACATTCTCTTTGATGCACATCCTCACATTGGCACCAACAAGCTCCCTCAAATAGTTGCCGCCCTTCGCGAAAGCATCTTACATGCAGGTGGCGAAATTCATTTCGATACGAGGGTCAGCGATTTTGTTTTGTCAAGTGGAGAAGTTAAGGGAGTAATCACCCAAGCGGGAGATCGGTTTGAGGCAAGCGCGGTGATTTTGGCAACAGGACATTCTGCGCGTGATATTTTTCAGTTGTTAGATGATAGAAAAATTTTAATTGAAGCAAAACCTTTTGCGTTAGGCGTTCGCGTAGAGCATAGCCAAAACCTGATTGATCAGATTCAATACCATTGCCCTGTGGAGCGCGATGAATTTCTTCCGGCTTCGTCTTATGCTCTCGTGCATCAGGCTAATGTAAACGGAAAGGAGCGGGGTGTCTTTTCTTTTTGTATGTGCCCGGGTGGGTTTATCGTTCCGGCCGCAACCCAACAAGGCGAAGTGGTCGTTAACGGTATGAGTCCGTCACGCAGGGATTCAAAATATTCAAACTCAGGCATTGTTGTTTCGGTAGAAGAATCAGACTATAAGGCGTATCAAAAATTTGGCCCCCTGGCGGGAATGCATTTTCAGGCAGCAATAGAAAGAAGCGCGTGTGATTTGGGTGGCGGCACGCAAGCAGCGCCTGCTCAACGGTTGATGGATTTTGTAAATGGGAAAGTTTCGGGTGCTTTATTAGATACTTCGTATCAGCCCGGCTTAAGGTCGGTTGATATGATGGATGTACTCCCCGGATTTATTACCGATAGCCTGAAACAGGGATTTAAAAATTTTGGAACGAAAATGCGCGGCTACTTAACGAACGAAGCGCAGGTTGTTGGTGTTGAAAGCCGTACCTCGTCACCGGTTCGCATTCCGAGGGATAAAGAAACGTTGGAGCATGTTCAGACCAGGCGACTATTTCCTTGTGCAGAAGGAGCGGGTTATGCAGGCGGGATTGTTTCTGCTGCGATGGATGGAGAACGGTGTGCCGAGGCAGTTGTTAAAAAATATTTGAATGCAGGTAAGCATGAATAAGAAAACAGTAATCATTGGAGCTACTACCAATCCGTCACGCTATGCGTATTTGGCAGCGGGCATGTTAACAGAGTATAAGCATAAAATTGTTCCGGTTGGAATCAAGCAAGGCGAAGTGTATGGGGAAAAAATACTTCCTATCTATGATCGCCCTGTAATTGATAACGTGGATACCGTTACGCTTTATATCGGGCCCCGGCATCAGCCTGAGCATTATGATTACATTCTCAGCTTAAAACCAAAACGCGTAATCTTTAACCCAGGCACCGAGAATGATGAGTTCGAAAAATTAATAGAAGCATCCGGTGCGAAGGCGTTAGAAGCCTGCACGCTTGTGCTGTTACGATCGGGTCAATATTAAAATTGCTTTACTCTTTCGGGTACGAAGCAATAGCGCCCACGCACACTATTTTCCATTTCCCGTCTTTCTTTTCCAGGATTCGTACCTGGGATGTTTCATCGCGATCGATATTATCTTTCACATGTTGTGTATAACGGACATACGCGCCATTTCCATACACCCGAACGCTTTGATAGGTACGCTCAATTTTAACAGCAGCAGATTGGTGTGCAACATCTATCTGGCGACTCGCTTTTTGAGTGGTAAAGTATTCATCAAACGATTTTTTGATTCCCGTCCAGCCTTCAATAAAACTGGTGCCTGTTGAATCTGAATAAGACCAATAGGCGTAAGGAGTTTGTAGCCAACTGTCCTCCCAGTCCTTTCGGTTCACATTAAAAAAAGACTGAGTTTCCTTTTCAATAACTGCTTTAATAGCAGCAACCTCTTTTGCATCCTGTGCGGC
>CAZNRJ010000021.1:18134-19893 GCA_964574945.1 uncultured Ohtaekwangia sp.
AAGATAATTATTGACAATAATCCCGCAAGAAATAAATTTTTAGTGATTTTCATGGGACGTATGGTTAGGTATAAAAATTAGTTGAGTAAATCCTTTATCAGTTAATAGCTTCACTTTTAGCAATCGCCCCCAGGCAAACTATTTTCCATTCTCCGTCTTTCTTTTCCAGTACACGTATCTGGCTTGTTTCTTCAAGCTCTACACTATCTTTAATTTTTTGAGTAAATCGAACGTACGCGCCTTTTTCAAAAATTTTAATCTCAATCCAATCATTAATTATTTCTGAATTGGCAGGCCTGGCTGTTTTAAAATAGTCGGCAAAAGTTCGGTTCAACTCTTCCCATCCCTCTACATAGGTTGTTGTGGTAGCATCGGAGTAGGACCGGTAAGCATACGGGACTTTCAGCCAGGTATCGGCCCAACTTTTATAATCAACATTTAAAAAAGCGGATGTTTCGCGGGCGATTACACTTTTAATGGCATCTTCATCTTGCGCAAGTAATGGATTGAATGCGCCACAGGATAATAGAAATATCAGAACTAATTTTTTCAAGATCCTTCTATTTTGGTTTGATCTCCATCAATTTAATAATAATCAAATTAAAATGTTGCCGGAAGTAACTTTTTTACAAAAAGGCGCAAAATCCCCAAACTTTGTTCATGCTATTTACTAAGTTTAGAAACTTAACCCACCCTTGCCCATGAAACCAAACGGAAACTCGATTAACGTTAAAAAGTATATCGTTAAGCCTGAAACGCGTATAAAACTTAAGGACTTTGATACAGGGTATAAGGGAAAGGTGCTAAACAAGGCGGATTCTGAGATGATGTTGGAAATGGGCCGCAAGCGCCTGGCAAAGGTACAGGATATGCTGTATGCCCATAATCGCTACAGCGTGCTTATTATTTTTCAGGCTATGGATGCTGCCGGTAAGGATGGGGCCGTGAAGCACATCATGTCTGGATTTAACCCGCTGGGGGTTAGTGTTTATAGCTTTAAAGCGCCAAACTCTAATGAGTTAGATCATGAATACCTGTGGCGTCACCAGCTTGCAGTACCGGCACGGGGTGAGATAGCCATTCACAACAGGTCTCATTACGAAAATGTTTTAGTCACCAAGGTGCATCCCGAGTGGATTTTAAATGAACGCATTCCGGGAATCGAAACGGTAAAGGATATCGATAATAAATTTTGGGAACAGCGCTATAAACAGATCAGGCGATTTGAAAAAAACATGGCTGATAATGGAACAATCATTCTGAAATTCTTTCTCAATGTTTCTAAAAAAGAACAGAAGAAAAGGTTTTTGGAACGAATTGATGACGCCAGCAAGAATTGGAAGTTTTCGTTATCGGATTTGAAAGAACGGGCCTTTTGGGACGACTATCAAAAGGCCTATGGAGAAGCCCTGAGTGCAACGTCTACCGATTATGCGCCCTGGTATGTGATTCCGGCTGACGACAAATGGTTTACCCGCCTTGCCATCGCAACCATCATAGCACAAAAATTTTCGACCTTAAAAATTAACTACCCGGTTGTCAACCAGGCCCAAAAGGAAGAGTTGCAAAAAGCCAAAGTGGAGCTAATGACAGAGCCTGATAAATCTAAATCTAAAACCCGAAAGTCAAAATGATCTGCTAAATCCCGGGGATTTTTTACTCTTCTACCTGAACGATAACTTCCCTGCTTCGCAGTTCCCTTGTCAGCATGGGTAAGTTCTCGCGGGTGGCATCATTCCACGGGTTATTTACAAGTACT
>CAZNRJ010000022.1:0-6235 GCA_964574945.1 uncultured Ohtaekwangia sp.
CAAAAGCGGAGATGCCTATAATGTTACTTCAACCATAGGGCTTTATCCGACAACTGCGAGTCTCGGTGCTGCCGAGCATAGTGGCACTTTGTTTTTTGACCCGGATAGAACCAATGACATTTTGGACATAGCAGATCCGAACTATGGGCGAATTAATTTTTCTGATATAAATTATACTGCTCTTAATGGACCTTATGCTCCTGCACCCAGGCTTACCCTTACCGATGGAGCTGAAGATGCCAGGCCAACTGTGAATCCAATTTTGGATGCCAGGATTCAGACATGGGTACCATTAAATGTGCCTGTGGAAATTTTTGTTGGGGTGCGGCCTGATCCCTTTTACTTTGGCTTTGTGCCCCCGGGTACAGAAGGAAATATTGTAATAGCTGTTTATGAGGAAATGTTTGTAAGAGCTACCAGTACCGCATCAGGTGCGTATTCGGTCACAATACCTGATGCGAATAGATCTTTGACTATAAACTATCGTCTTGCTGAATTTGAGGGAACGGAAACCTATTTTCGGGCAGAAAATCTTGTAACGGCTACTAACACAACAACTTTTACTTCAAGGACAAGAAATGTGGTTTTTGTTCCAATGTATAGGGAGATTGTTGCAGCAGGTTATGGTTTTCCAGGTACGGTAAATGCTTTTAATGCTGCCCAAGTAAACAATTTTAATGTCACTTGGATTCAATCCTTTTCAAAGGTGCCATTAAATTTTTATTATGGAGCCAGGACGAGGAACGAATAAGTTGATTTCATGAAAAAGCCTTGCTATAAACAAATTTGACAGGCTTTTTTGTTATAGTCATGTAGTGATTGGATAATCGTGATTCACGAAATATAATTGAAAAGGAGCTTATGGCTCCTTTTTTTTATTGCGCGAAAAAATTGCAAGTATCGAACCCATCACAATTACGCCAGTAAAAAACATAATACCCGAAATTTTCAACCCTTTGAACATGGCTGATGTTTGGCTTGGTTCCTTTGAAGCCTCAAGCAGATCGAAAGTTTTAAATAATCCAACCAGTACACAAAACACGAACCAGCCAATTGCCAGGAAAATCAGATACTTAATTACTTCCGGCCATAGTGAGGTAATTTTCATTGAATTACTCTTTGGTATTCTGACTTGTTAATTTTAGAATAATATAAGCCAGGAAAGAAAGGCAGAATATAAAAAGTCCATAGAGAACTGTAATAAGTCCTACTTTTAAGCCACCCATAATAACTTGTAGGGGAATCATTTCTTTCATTGCTTCGAGTGCATCGAACGCAAAGAACAGACCTAATATGGTTCCGAAAGCTCCATACGCTGCAGCTAATCCACCAACTTGTTTAATTGCTTCCAACCATTTTGGGTTGAATTGCTTTTTTTGAATGATGGCAATTAGGATGTAAATGAAGATGCCCATATTAAGGACAAACAACAAGGATAAAGGGACCATGAAGGGTGGGCCACCTTCAAAATGTAAACTGAAAAATGAGCTGGCTAACATAGTTGTAAAGTTTAGTTTTTGATTTTGTTTCAGCAAGTTTAAGGAACAACCATCAGCCTGAATATTTTTTATGACCAAAGAGCCTTCCTCACCGGGATACAACTCAATACCTTGGGTTATGTCGAAAGGGTGCTCAATTTGGTTGAAAGGCCAAAGTCAAACCTTCGTTGTCTATTTCTGAAATCAGAATGATAGTTTTTTCATAATTATGCACTGAATGAAGCGCGTTGAATTTTTTCTGGACAATCTTTTTTCGCGGCAGCGTTGGGTGATTCATGTCTTTTTTTGGTTGCTGATCCTTGCCTTTTATGTTGTTTTCTTTGGACGAAGGGATAGCAATTATTTGCAGACCTTCTTCTTTGTTGGATTATTGATGCCTGTGACGATTGGAACAACCTATCTGCTGAATTACTATTTAGTGCCACGCTACCTGATGAAAGGGCGTTATGGTTTTTTCTTACTGTATTTTATCTACACACTAATTGGATCCATTTTTCTGGAGATGATGATTGCCATGCTCACCTTTATTGTGATGGCAGAAGTGAATATCAAAGATATGAGCCCGGCTTCCATCGATATTTTTTTCCTGCTCACGTCTTTGCTGATGGTTGTTTTCCTGGGTGTGGCCATTAAGTTTCTGAATCATTGGCGAACTTCAAAAGAGGATTATCAAAAATTAATGCATGAGAGAGTAGAGGCTGAATTAAGATTTCTAAAAGTTCAATTAAACCCGCACTTCTTATTTAATACATTGAATAATTTATACTATCTCACCACAGAAAAATCTGAAAAAGCCCCGCAGGCAATTTTACAATTAAGTGAAATGCTTGACTATGTGATGCATTCCAGTAAGTCCATGTTCGTGCCTCTTGAGAAAGAATTGAAACAAGTTGAAAATTATATTGCGCTTGAATCGTTGCGCTACGAAGACCGGGTTAAGATAAAAACTAAATTTCCTGACACACTACATGAGCATACGATTGGGCCCATGATTCTGATTACCTTAATCGAAAACGCATTTAAGCATGGAGTGATGCCTTTGGCGGGTAACGCGTGGATTAACTTAGAGGTTGAGGATTCAGGAAAAGGCTTACTCATTTCGATTAGCAACAGCTCAAAAAATGATAATGCAGGTGAGGGAATTGGTCTTGAAAACCTGGAGAACCAATTAGATCATTTGTATAAAGACAATTATTCAATGAGCGTGGACAGATCTAAAACCAATGAATTTTCTGTTACCTTAATTTTGAATCAGGGCCGATGAAATTCAAATACTTAGTCGTTGATGATGAACCGCTTGCGCGAAAGTTGATTTTATCCCATGCATCAAAAATTGATGGACTGGAATCAGTGGGTGAGTGTGGCAATGCCATGGAAGCAATTAACCTGCTCCGTACCAAAACAGTTGATCTCATTTTCCTGGATATTCAAATGCCGGAAATGACCGGTTTCCAGTTTGTAAGCACATTAAAGAATCCGCCCTCGATTATTCTTACAACCGCGTACCGCGATTTTGCGCCCGAAGCGTTTGACCTGAATGTTATTGATTATTTACTGAAGCCTATTGCATTTGAGCGAATGGTAAAAGCTGTAAATAAATTTTTTGATAGTAAAAAAGAAAATGCTGTAACCTCCATTGAGCAGGGCGGCACCCGGTTTATTCATATTAAATCAGATCGAAAAATTCATAAGCTCGAAGAAGGAGAAATCGTTTACATTGAAAGCCTGGACGATTATGTGAAAATTCATTTAAAGGATTCCAAATTGATTACCCGCGAGAATATTTCTACCCTGGAGGCAAAGTTGTCGTGTCCTCCTTTTGTTCGTATTCACCGCTCTTTTATCATCAATAGCAAGTGGATCAAAACGATCTCTCATGATGGCATTGAGTTGAATGGAAAACAGTTGCCCTTTGGCCGCACGTTTAAGAAGGCAGCCTTAAGTCAGTTGTCTCCCGGTAACCTGAAATAAAAAGATTAACCAGGCGTAACTTAATTCAGATTTTTCCATGATATTTAGACTTCGAAAAATTGTACGAATTATGATTCTGGTATTTTAATTCAACGGCTCAGGTTTCTGATTTCCATCAGATGCAGTTGAATTTTTTGGTTACGCACCAATCAACCTTGTCTCTTTAGGCAACCAGTTTCATTTTACTAACTTTATTTTCTTTTATCATGAAAGCAGTTTTTACTAAAATCGCTTTATTCTTTCGTCTTTTTAAGCAAGCCCTTCTGGGTTCTGAGGAGAACTTCACAGAAGGCAGCATCAATCGCGCAATCTTTCTTTTATCAATTCCCATGATTGTGGAGATGGGTATGGAATCCCTTTTTGCTGTGGTTGATATTTTTTTTGTGAGCAGGCTCAACGATAGCAATGCTGTGGCCGCAGTGGGTTATACAGAATCAGTCTTAAGCATTTTGTATTCTCTTGCCATGGGCTTAGGCATGGGTGCCACAGCTATTGTGGCGCGTAGGGTTGGTGAGCAAGACAAAGAGGGTGCAAGCAGAGCAGCCGTACAAGCCATTTATCTTGGTTTGATTATTTCTTTTATAATCAGCATGGTGGGTATCTTTTACTATAAGGAAATCCTGCAGTTAATGGGTGCGTCTGATGATGTGATTACCTCAAGTTCTTCTTATGCGCTGTGGATGTTTGGCGGTAACTTCACCATTACACTACTCTTTTTAATCAATGCAATATTTCGTGGTGCCGGCAATGCCGCCATTGCGATGCGGGCATTACTATTAGCCAATGGTCTTAATATGATTTTGGATCCAATCTTCATTTTTGGATGGGGACCTATCCCAGCCATGGGTGTGGAGGGAGCCGCTATTGCAACCAATATTGGTCGTGGCATTGGTGTTCTTTTTCAATTGTATTACCTCTTCGGAGGACTAAGTTTAATTGAAATCAAATTGAATAACTTAGCGATTCGGACGGCCATCATTTTCAATGTGATTAAAGTCTCGGGGGGTAGTATTCTTCAATTCATCATTGGCTCTGCCAGTTGGATTTTTTTGATGAAGTTAATGTCAACCTTTGGTGACAATGCCGTAGCAGGATATACGATTGCGATCCGGGTATTTATTTTTACGCTATTACCCTCGTGGGGCCTGGCCAATGCGGGCGCCACGTTAGTGGGACAAAACCTGGGCGCAAATCAACCCGAACGCGCAGAAACTTCCGTATGGCGGGCAGCTTATTTAAATGCTTTTTTAATGGCCTTTGTAATGATTCTCTTTCTCATGATAGCGCCATCCATCATCGGCATCTTTACAAAGCAACCTGAAGTCTTGTACTATGGAAGTCAGGCTTTGCGCTATGTAAGCCTCGGCTATATTTTTTATGGCTATGGTATGGTTGTAGTTCAAGGTTTAAATGGTGCTGGGGATACCTACACCCCGACAATCTTAAATGTATTTGGCTTCTGGGTGTTTCAAATACCTTTTGCGTATTTCGTAACTATGCAATTGAATTGGGGTCCTAAAGGAGTATTTATTGCTATTGTTCTTGCCGAAACGCTGATGGCTATTGCCGCGATTATAATCTTTAGAAGAGGGAAGTGGAAGTTGAAGAAGGTTTGAGTTAGTTATTCGAAGATTTATAGTTGCAATCTATTTCATTCAAAGTAGGCCTCATTTCTTATTTGAAGGCCCATTTTGCTGAATTCCATGATGAGACGACTCCAAGATTTGTTTCTAAGACTTCCTGCCGGGTAGAGTTTGGTTTCATAAGTGTTGGTTATAACTCTCAGGGATGTGGACATCCTGTAGGGTTCCTCGAAAACTAATTCTCTCAAGTCCTTGATTAAATAAACATCGTTTTTCCATGCCCATATGTGATTTTTTACAACAAGGTATTCTTGGTTGATCTCGAAATAATGAAGCTGGTAGCCATAGAACCCAACACAAAAGAGAATCATAAATCCACAAATTATGCTCTTAGCAATAATGTTCATCGGGCTATCCGCAAATAGAAATAACCAAAGAGTAAAAGATAAGCCTCCATAAACTAATAGGCCGTTAAACGATAAGAGATGGTTTCCCCCATATTTTGTAAAATTAGATATGCTTGAAATTTTGGTTGTGAATCTTTTTGTCTGGATAAAGCAATCCGATGTTATTGCTTCGTTCCTTTCTATTTTCATGTTAATGAAGTGTAGAGCGGTTCTAATCTTATCCATGTTAGAATAAAGTTTAACCAGTATTACTTTTTTGTCGCCTTGTGCGGTTATTAATGACGCAGCCTCCATAGGTATACTCGTAAACATGAATTTTTCATCTTCCTTACCTAGCAAATTTATTTTTTTAATTTCGGTCCACTTGATCATCTTTTCACTAAAAAGCCCTTTAATTCTGATGCCTTCTAAATTCAGATTAATTCGGTTGAAGATGTTCACGTAGTGTCTAACAATGAGTAGACTCAGAGCAAGAAAAACGAGTCCAAATCCTAACAATAGAAACCCTCTGTTATCAGATTTACCAAGTGCGATTGAACCAGCAAATAACAGAATTCCCGTAACTCCGAAAGTGGTTAAAAGCAGATAAGCAGGGATTAAGATTGTTTGGGCTATTGAGAATTTACTTTTCAAGTTGACATTCATTCCAGATAACTAACAACGATTAACTATTTCATTTCTTCTTAAACGCTTTCTTAAACGCATTCTCTAATTCGCTGCCAGCTTTTTTCAAACTGGACTCGACTTCTTTCCAGCGCTCTTTATTTTCAGCTTC
>CAZNRJ010000022.1:6245-19491 GCA_964574945.1 uncultured Ohtaekwangia sp.
ATTTTTAAACTTCTCAGCAGCCTCTTTTAGTTCCTCGTATTTTTTCTGCATGTCTGTTTCCACACGCGAGCCCGCATCTTTTAATTCAACAATAAACTGGTCTAATTTTTTACCAAAATCCTTAAAGAAATTTTCTGCTTTACCTTCCGAATTCGTTTCCATGGTGTAATTATTTAATGTCAGTAAAGTTAATCGTTGGCTGGAAGTTAGCCATGAGTTTACAGCCAATTGGATGAATTTATTTTCCGAAAACAGCATGAAACAGCTTATTGCAGATGGAAGCACAAATTAATCGTTAGATAAATAAATTCTCTGATGGAAATCATTCGTGCAATTCGGAGCATTCCCTTAAATTTGATCGGATCAATTCATAGAATATGAAGGTTAAAATAGCGTCAGTATTAATGATTGTATTGTTAATGGCGTGTGCCGGCAACAAACAGCGCGGTTCCTATAAACCTAAGTATAAGAAACCTGATTCCAGTAAGCCGTTGCCTTGTCCTATGAAAGATTGCTAACCATGAAAAAAATTATCATCGCCATTGATGGATTTTCGGCTTGCGGCAAAAGTACAACTGCCCGGCAGGTAGCGCAGGAACTGAACTACACCTACATTGATTCGGGCGCTATGTACAGAGCAGTTACTCATTATTTTCTTGAACATCACGTAGCCATTACCAATCCAAAGGAAGTGGATAGGGCACTGAGTGAAATAAAAATCACGTTTATTATAAATTCCAAAGGGGCAACAGAAACATTTTTGAACGGCATTAATGTAGAACGGGACATCCGGAGAATGAGAATCTCAGAATACGTGAGCCAGGTAAGTGCCATAAAGCCGGTGCGCACAGCCATGGTGGATCAGCAACGTAAATTGGGGAAGCACCGGGGCGTTGTGATGGATGGACGGGATATAGGATCGGTGGTTTTTCCGGAGGCCGAATTAAAAATCTTTCTTACTGCCGATATTTTAGTCCGTGCTTTCCGAAGGCAAAAGGAATTGCTTGAGCGCGATGACCTGATAGACATTGATACAATTATCGAGAACCTCGAAAAGCGCGATAAAATCGATAGCAATCGATTGGAAAGCCCGCTTATTAAGGCAGCCGATGCGCTTAGCATTGATACCACCCACATCACCATCGATGAGCAGGTAGATGAGGTAATCAGGATGGCATTGACTAAGATGATTCCCCCTAAAAAAGACGGAGGTTTAAAGAATCAGTAAACCTTGTTTTCAATAGTAATTCTTTACTAATACTGCCTTTGTCGGTAGAATATAATTGCTAATTTTGCCCACATCTAAACTAATTAGTGCCATTTACTCATGGGCCAATTTATCCGACTAAAAAAAGGTTTCACCATCAATCTTCAGGGCAAGGCGGCTCCTAAGGTGGTAGAGGCCGGGCAACCAGAAACATTTGTTATTAAGCCTACCGATTTTCAAGGTTTGTATATCCCAAAACCGGTAGTAAATGTTGGCGATACTGTAAAAGCAGGCTCACCGTTATTTCACGATAAGAGACATGAAAATGTACTTTATACTTCCCCTGTTAGTGGCGAAGTAGTGGAAGTAAACCGTGGCGAGAAAAGGAAACTTCTTGAAGTAAAAATCCTTGCCGACAAAACCATTGAACACCTGCCCTTCAAAAAATATTCAGTTTCAGAAATAGCTAATCTTTCAGCAGAGGTAGTAAAAGAACAAATTCTTAATTCCGGAATTTGGCCTTCATTGATTGAGCGTCCTTATGGCATTGTGGCCGATCCTGCCGTTACGCCAAAAGCGATTCATATTTCAGCATTCGACTCAAGTCCATTGGCGCCCGATTATAATATCCTGTTCAAAGGTCAGGATCAATTTTTTCAAATTGGTGTCGATATCCTTAAAAAGCTAACTTCAGGAGCCGTGCATGTTAACACACATGCAACGAGTGAAATCTCTACGGTATTCTCGCAGGTAAAAGGCGTGGAAGTAAACAAATTTACCGGCCAGCATCCGGTAGGCTGTGTGGGTGTTCAAATCCATCACCTGGATCCGATTAGCAAAGGTGATATCGTTTGGACAATCAGTCCGTTAGGAGTTATACAGCTTGGTAAACTTTTTGCCAATGGAATTTATGATGCCTCGCGCATTGTTGCACTCACAGGTTCTGAAGTAAAAAATCCACAATACTATAAAACCTATACCGGTGCTTCTGTAAAGAAGTTCATCGAGAATAATCTTGCCAGCGATCATGTTCGGGTAATTTCGGGAAATCCCCTTACGGGAACAGCTATCGGTAAAGATGGATACATCGGATTCTTCGATCACCAGGTTTCCGTTCTTCCGGAAGGGGATTATTACGAGTTCATTGGCTGGATCACTCCGGGCGCCCGCAAACTAAGCTTCCATCGCGCATTAGGATTGTTTTCATTCTTATCACCCAACAAGGAACGAGTGGTTGATACGAATACACATGGTGAGCCGCGCGCTTTTGTCCAGACCGGAATTTTCGAACAGGTAACCCCTATGGATGTGTTGCCCACGCAATTGCTGAAGAGTATTCTTGCCGAAGATATTGACGAGATGGAAGCGCTTGGAATCTATGAAGTGATTGAAGAAGATTTAGCGTTGTGTGAATTTGTAGACGTATCGAAGCATAAGGTACAGGAGATATTGAGAGAAGGACTTGAATTAGTTCGAAACAGTTAATAAAGGTTGAGATGAAGTTTTTGAGAAATCAGCTTGATAAGGTAAAGCACAGCTTTGAGAAAGGCGGAAAGCTGGAAAAGTATTTTTATGCGTATGAAGCGATCGATACTTTTTTGTTTGCGCCCAATACAACCAATGGGTTAAAGGGTGCTCAAATTCGTGATGCTGTTGATCTTAAGAGATTAATGATCACTGTTGTTGTAGCCATGGTGCCATGCTTGCTTTTTGGAACCTGGAATGTAGGCCATCAACATTTTTTAGCCATTGGTCAACCTGATGCAACCTTAGGTGATAAGATTTTAGTGGGCTCCTTACAAGTGATCCCGATCATTGTTGTTTCTTACGGGATTGGGTTAGGAATTGAGTTTGTATTTGCCATTCTGCGCAAGCACCCGATTAATGAAGGTTTTTTGGTAACGGGTATGCTCATTCCGTTAGTGATGCCTCCGGATATTCCGTTATGGCAGGTAGGTGTTGCCACCGCATTTGCGGTAATTATCGGTAAAGAAGCTTTTGGCGGAACGGGAATGAATGTAGTGAACATTGCATTAACAGCGCGCGCATTCATATACTTTGCTTACCCTACTGATATATCGGGAGATGTTTGGACATACCTGGGGGATGCACAAGCAGTAGCCGGGTATTCGGGCGCCACTCCCTTATCAGTAGCTTCCGATGCAGCAACTACCGGCACTAATATTTTAACATCTTTGAGTTCATTTGGTGCCGGTTGGAATGAAGGCGTGTTTACATTCTCAAACTTGTTTATTGGACTAAGGCCCGGTTCAATTGGTGAAACTTCCACACTTATGTGTTTGATAGGCGCGTTCATATTGATTGTTACAGGTGTGGGTAGCTGGAAAATTATTGTGAGTGTATTTGGCGGTGCTTACGCGATGGGGTTATTGTTAAACCTGATTGGAGGTAATGTCTATATGGAAATGCCTGCGCACTATCATTTGGTGATTGGCGGGTTAGCGTTTGGGGCAGTATTTATGGCCACCGACCCGGTAACAGCTGCGCATACGGAAACTGGAAAGTGGTTTTATGGGTTATTGATAGGTATGTTTACCGTGTTAATACGGGTGTTTAACCCGGCTTACCCGGAAGGTATCATGCTGGCGATTCTGTTTATGAACATATTCGCCCCGCTGATTGATTATTTTGTAGTTGGTGCAAACAAAAAACGGAGATTACAACGTGCGACAGTCTAATCTTTACATTATTTTATATGCAGCTGCGCTCACGATAGTGTGTGCCGGTCTGCTTGCATTCGCCTCCCAGGCCCTTAAGCCAAGGCAGGATGCAAACGTGGAGTTGGAAAGAAAGACCAACATTCTATCTACCGTTATGCAATTGAAGGAAGGTGATGATGTTACCGCCATCTATACCGGAAGAATCCGTGAGTTTGTAATTGATTTCAATGGTAACAAAGTAGATGAAAAAGCTACGGACATTAACATTGGCGGAGAATACAAGAAAGCGCCTGAAGACAGGTTGTTGCCTGTTTATGAGTTTTTGAACGAAACCGATTCAACTAAGGTTGAAAATGCAGTATTACCTGTTTTTGGATTTGGTCTTTGGAATACGATATCCGGGTATATTTCATTGGAGTCGGACTTTAATACCATTAAAGGAGCAAGCTATGGCCATGCAGGTGAAACCCCTGGCCTGGGTGCGCGAATTGCCACCGAAGAAATTCAGGACAGGTATAAGGGGAAGCAGATTTTTGAGGGTGATAACCTTGTTTCTGTTGTGATGCAAAAAGGTGAGGGAGTGGATTATTCCAACAACCTGCACAAAGTAGATGGTATGTCAGGGGCAACCCTTACAGCCAAAGGTGTAAATAATATGCTGAAAGATTATTTTGGTTGCTATAAGAAGTATCTTGAGAAAAACAGACAAACAAACCAACAAGCAAATTTATGAGTGTTGAAGTTGCAGAGTTAAAAGAAGAGAAGGTTTCAGAACCATTATTCTCTAAGAAAAACAGGAAATTGATTTCCAATCCGTTGGATATTGATAACCCCGTTACGGTTCAGGTGTTGGGAGTTTGTTCGGCATTGGCGGTAACATCGCAAATTAAGCCTGCATTCTTCATGGCAGCTGGGTTAACGTTTGTTACGATGTTTTCAAATCTTTTCATTTCGTTTTTACGAGACACCATCCCCCCCCGTATCCGGATTATTGTGCAGTTGGCCATTGTTTCGGTTTGGGTTATCCTCGTTGACCAGTTGCTGAAAGCGTATGTGTACGATATTTCCAAGCAACTTTCTGTATTCGTTGGCTTGATTATAACGAATTGTATTGTGATGGGGCGTTTGGAGGCGTATGCTATGGGGAATAAGCCATTCCCTTCTATGTTAGATGGTTTTGGAAACGGACTGGGTTACGGAATGATTTTGCTTATCATTGCTTTCTTCCGCGAATTGTTGGGCGGAGGAACTTTATTTAAAGGATTTCCTTTTGAATGGAAAGTTTTTGAATCAATGGGCATACCCTATCAGGGTAATGGTTTAATGCTCTTGCCAGCGGGGGCTTGCATTCTGCTTGGAATTATTATCTGGGTACAACGATCTATTAACGGTTATCGCGAAACACATTAAGATATTTTAGATATGGACTTAGTAAATCTTGGTATTCGGTCAATCTTTATCGACAACATGATCTTTGCCTACTTTTTGGGCATGTGTTCATTTCTGGCGATTTCAAAAAAAGTAACGACAGCTTTCGGCTTAGGTATGGCCGTTGTGTTTGTGTTGGGTGTAACGGTGCCGCTTAACTGGGTTATCCAGGAATATGTGCTTAACCCCGGGGCGTTGGTTTGGGTAAGCAGCGATTTTTCAGACATTGATCTTAGCTTCCTTCAATTCATAGTCTTTATCTCAGTTATTGCTGCTGTGGTGCAATTAACTGAAATGGCGGTTGAGAAATTTTCGCCCGCGCTTTATGGTTCGTTGGGTATTTTCCTTCCGTTGATTGCGGTAAACTGCGCCATTCTGGGTGGAGCCTTGTTCATGGTTGGTAAAAATCCTCCTTTCAACTTTGCTCAATCTGTGGTATATGGTGTAGGTTCTGGTATTGGATGGTTGCTGGCCATTGTAGCACTGGCCGGTGTTCGTGAAAAGATG
Organism: uncultured Ohtaekwangia sp.; assembly: GCA_964574945.1. Taxonomy (GTDB): domain Bacteria; phylum Bacteroidota; class Bacteroidia; order Cytophagales; family Cyclobacteriaceae; genus ELB16-189. The sequence goes on from CAZNRJ010000022.1 coordinate 12,069, forward strand.
AAATACTCCAACGTACCTGCTCCGTTAAGAGGCCTGGGCATTACGTTTATCCTCGTGGGGCTTATGTCGTTGGGCTTTTTGAGCTTTCTCGGATTCTCTTTATAATAATAGATTAAAAGATAAGTAAAGGCTTCCGAATCAACCGGAGGCCTTTTTTGTTTCTAACAGTATGAAAAACAACTTGCGAAAAATTGCCCGGTACTTTTTCAGCGGCATGTTATTTATTGTACCACTGGTAGCTACCGGGTATTTTATATTCCTTTCTTTTTCCTGGCTTGACGGATTGCTCCAGCTTCCTTATCCGGGGCTGGGCTTTGTGATCATCTTCGGAGTGATTTTAATCTTTGGATACATCACATCCACCTTTGCACTTAACACCGTTACGGATTGGCTTGATCACCTGATTAATAAAATTCCGTTTATCAAATTGATCTATTCATCAGTTAAAGATTTGATTGGAGCTTTTGTGGGCGACAAGAGAAAATTCAGTAAACCCGTGTTAGTAACTATCAATAAAGAAAACAGCCTCCATCAAATCGGGTTTGTTACGCAAGAGGATTTAACTGAATTAGGCTTGCGCGAGATGGTGGCCGTATATTTTCCGCATTCCTATGCTTTTTCAGGAAATCATTTTCTGGTTCCCAAAGAAAATGTAAAGCCACTTGATATCTCGGGCCCTGTAGCCATGAAGTTTATTGTATCGGGTGGAATCTCAGGGTTTAAGGAAGTGTAAATTCTAATTGATCACTCCCGAACCAATCAGCTCTTCATTTTCATACCAGGCTGCAAACTGACCAGGTGTAACCCCGCGTTGAGGTCGATCGAAAATTATATAAAGCCCGTCTTCCCTTTTATGAAGCACACAATTTTCTAAGGGCTGACGATACCGGATGCGTGCCTGAATGGTTTTTGATTCGCCTACCTTCAATTTTAAATCTTCGCGAATCCAATGTTCATCCGCATTGGGAATGAACAATCCTTTACGATACAAACCCGGATGATCATCGCCACTTCCGGTATAAATTACATTCAAGTCAGTATCGGTGCCAATTACAAAAAGCGGTTTTTCATACCCGCCAATGTTTAGCCCCCTGCGCTGGCCAATGGTATAATAATGCGCGCCATTGTGTTCGCCCACTACTTCACCAAGTTGTGGAGTAAGCGAATAAGGTTTGGTTAATGCAACCAAATCTTCTGCATCAAATCCATTTTTAAATGCAGTGGAATCAAACGGCACTTCAATTACTTTTCCTTTCTTCGGCTCAAGGCGTTGCTGAAGAAATTCCGGTAAGTGAACTTTGCCCACAAAACACAATCCTTGTGAGTCTTTTTTTTCAGCAGTGGCAAGTCCGGCTTGTTTCGCGATGGCCCGTACTTCAGGTTTTAGTAACTCACCAATCGGGAACAATGCTTTCGCTAATTGTTTCTGCGTAAGCTGACAAAGAAAATAACTTTGATCTTTGTTGGGATCTTTTCCCGCCAGCAACTGATAAATTGTTTTGCCATCTTTTTCAAGTTCTCCTTTTCTACAGTAATGACCGGTTGCTACAAAGTTGGCTCCTAATTTTGTTGCAGCTTCTAAAAATACATCAAACTTAATTTCACGATTGCAAAGTACATCGGGGTTGGGGGTGCGCCCGGCCTTATATTCAGCAAACATATAATCAACAATACGTGTTTTATATTCGTTACTGAGATCGATGGTTTGAAACGGAATGCCAAGATGTTGGGCGACAATCATAGCATCGTTGCTGTCGTCCAGCCAGGGGCATTCGTTGCTGATGGTTACGGTGTCGTCATGCCAGTTTTTCATGAACATACCAATGACTTCGTACCCTTGCTCTTTTAACAGATAAGCGGCTACGCTTGAATCAACACCTCCGGAAAGACCAACAACTACTCTTTTCATAACTCATTCAAAATTTGAAAATTCAAGATTAAACGTAATTCGGAATTTTAAATCTTGAATTTTGAATTGATTTATTTTCCATCTAAAAGTTCCTGCCTTCACTCTGTTTCGGCCAGGCAGGCATTCACAATTGTATGGAATCGCTCCTTAAACTGTTCATAATAAATACCTGTGCCGGGGCCGTCAAACCCGGTATGGATATGTTTTACCTTACCATCTTTTCCAATAAAGATAGTAGTAGGAAATGCGACTACTTTATTCAGCATGGGTAATGTTTCGGCAGCTTTGGCATTATCGTTAACCCCCGCAATCAGAAATTCGTAGTTCACATTAAATTTTTCTTTCATCTTCTTTACACGATCACTCGCATACGTAAAATCGTCTTTACGTTCATACGCTAAACCGATAATTTCAACATCACGATTTTTATTCGCATCATACCAGGGAGCAAGAAATTTAGTTTCGTCCATGCAGTTGGGGCACCATGTTCCGGATAATTGCAGGATTACCACTTTGTTCTTGAAGCGATCATCGTTCAGTGTTACGGGCTTACCGTTCAGATCAGGAAAGCTGAATTCGATTTTTTCGTAACCGTCTTTCAGGTATGTTAATGATTCGGCATCGGGTAGTTTTGCGTTTTCATTTTTTTTACCCGACCAGGTTCTGAAACGTGTTTTGCCTAACCAATGCCCACCGGATAACGTGGAGTCGTTAGGCTTGGTAACTTCAAACAAGTAAGCATGGTTGCCATCGAATGCGCTCAGGTGTAACGTATCGTTTATTACAGAACCTTCGAGAAAACGATAATCTCCGGTGGAAGTAAGGAACGAGCCGGTTGCTGTTGCTCCGGTTTGTTCAATTAGCGCGATGGCGCGCGAAGTATCTTTCTCGTTAAAGAACTGAACTTCGTATTTCCCTGTAAAGTCTTTTGTAACAGAATTAGCAGCAGGTTGAATAAACCGGAAATCCTGGCCGAACTTTGCTTTGAAGGGAACCTTGTAAGATGGATTGTAATTCAGGTTAAACAATCCAACCAGGCTGTCATCTTTTACAACGGCACGCAGGTAAGCATCAAACACATGCAATATTATATTCAGTGAGTCGCCCTGAAAGGTTACTTCATCCAACAGCAAACGCTCTTCTGCATTGTGAATCACAACATCTTGCCCATCATTGCCATCGGCTTTAACTTCAAAATTAAAGGGAAGCTGCTGGCCCTGAATTTCAAGCACACCGCGCCACATACCGGGTTTGAGTTGTGCAGGCTTTTGCGCGCAGGTAATGAGCAGAAACCCGGAGAGCAGTAAGATGACAAATCGCATAGAGTTTATTTTATTGAATGAAAATACAAAAATGCGATAAATGATTCTATTTTTAGTGATAAGTTCATTGTATAATAAGTTAAAAGTGGCAGAAAGCAGTCAGCAACAGGCAGTCATTACTGCCGACTGTATTTTGGCAACTGTTGACTAACATAAAAGTCCCGGATCATCAATGATGACATTAGTTTTACGGAAATTTATTTAAGCCTTGCAGAGCATGTTTCAAAATCTTAAAGTCCTTGAATTAGCATCGGTGCTGGCCGGCCCGAGTGTGGGTCAGTTTTTTGCAGAGCTGGGCGCTGAGGTTATAAAGGTGGAGAACCTGAAAACGGGTGGCGATGTTACCCGCACCTGGAAAGGAAGTCTTGAAGAAACAGATGATCGCTCTGCCTATTTCTGTTCGGTAAACTGGGGCAAGAAATCCGTAGCGATTGACCTGGGTACTTCAGCCGGACTGAAAGCTGTACAAAAACTAGCCAATAAAAGTGACCTGGTTATTGCAAGTTACAAACCGGGTGATGCCGAAAAACTGGGCGTGTCTTATCAACAACTATCAACACATAACAAGCAACTTATCTATGGACAAATTACCGGTTATGGTTCAGACAATGATCGTGTAGGGTATGATGCTGTAATACAAGCTGAAAGTGGTTTTATGGATTTGAACGGTTCACCGGAAGGGCCGCCTACCAAAATGCCGGTGGCATTAGTTGATGTGTTGGCTGCGCATCATCTAAAAGAAGGTTTGTTATTGGCCCTGTTGAAGAAAGAGCGCACAGGCGAAGGAAGTTTTGTGGAGGTATCCTTAATTCAGGCTGCTATTTCGTCATTAGCAAACCAGGCCAGCAACTGGTTGGTCGCAAATAAACTTCCGCAAAGGCAAGGTTCTGCTCATCCTAACATTGCGCCTTATGGCGAATCATTTCTTACGCGCGATGGTAAAAGAGTTTTGCTCGCCATTGGATCGGATAGGCAGTTTCTGGAACTGCTTCAGATACTCGTCCTTCCTGTTTCGAATGATGTTCGCTTTGTAACGAATCACAGCCGGGTAATGTATCGTGCAGCGTTAAATGAATTGTTAGCAACTGCCATATCAGGTTTTGATGCGAGCGATTTAATGCAGGCGATTCATGCAAAGAAAATTCCGGCCGGTGTAATACAATCTGTCGATCAGGTTTTTGAAATGGAAGAAGCACAACGTATCGTAATTGAATCAGGTACCCTGCGGGGAGTAAGAAATTTTGTAGGCACCCATCAACCCTTGCAACTTTTACCGCCTCCGCATTTTGGCGAACATACCGATGAGGTGCTGCGTGCTTTAGGCGTCTGACACCTCGAAGGTGTCTTGACGCCTATGCCTCACGAAGGTGTCTTGAGTACTGAATGATATTACTATTTGCAAGGTTTTAGGCGTCTTTAGGCGTCTGACACCTTCAAGGTGTCTTGACGCCTCTACGCCTTACTAATTAAAAAATTTTCTTCAGAACATCATCCTGAATAACAGAATAGGAATCCTGCAAAAGCGTAGAGAGTTCAATATTAAGTAGATTAAAAGCTAATGCATGTTGACATAAAGGTTCTGAAACCGGCATAGCCGAATCAGTTTTCAGATATTCTGAAAAGGAAGAGTATTTCCAGTTCTCAAGCGTGGTAGAAAGCTTTGCGCGAAATGCATTTTGATGAATGTAATGAAACACAGTGGTGGCGTATTCATCTACGCACTTCGATTTGGTCTTTTGTTGAAAAAGATTTCCGGTTATTGATTCTTGTTTCTGTATAGCTTTAGTGTATGAACTTAAGAGCAGGCGAATACCTTCAGTCAGTGAGTTTATTGGAACAGGAGTATGTTTGACTAATTTTGAGGAACTGTCATTAGCCTGAATAAGGAAATGAAAATGATTCGGCAGGAGTGTCCAGGCTAAAATATTGCAATTAGGATAAATATACTTTCTGATTTTTTGCAGGAAGAAGGTGTAGTTTGCTTCACTGAAAAAAATCTTTTGCCGGTTGTTGCCGCGGTTGTAGATATGGTAAAAAGATCCTTCAGTGAATTGCATTATTTAATGTACAGAATGATATTATTTTTTGCAAACGTTTAGGCGTCTGACACCTCAAAGGTGTCTTGACGCCTCTGCCTACTTTAAGCGTCTGACACCTTAAAGGTGTCTTGACGCCTCTGCCTACTTTAGGCGTCTGACACCTCGAAGGTGTCTTGACGCCTCTGCCTACTTTAGGTGTCTGACACCTCGAAGGTGTCTTGACACCTATGCCTACTTTAGGTGTCTGACACCTCAAAGGTGTCTTGACACCTATACGCCTTTCAAAAAACTATTTCGCCACGTCTATCATTCTGCTGTGGGCAATAATGGTAAATCCTGTATTTTACCACCCATTATAAATTTTTAATCTAACTAACATGAAAAGAATAATACCTGCTTTATGCGCTATGCTGCTGTTTGCAAGTGTGGCTTATGCGCAACCTCCCTATGGGCCGCCTCCGCAAGCGCCTAAAGACGCAATTGTGGATGCCATCATTAAAGAGGCTACCGAAAACTCGCAGCTTGAAAAACTTGGGCATGAATTGATGGATGGCATCGGGCCACGTTTGGTGGGCACTCCTAAAATGCAACAGGCACACGATTGGGCTGTTGCCAAATATACTAATTGGGGTATACCTGCCCGCAATGAAAAGTGGGGCGAATGGCGTGGCTGGGAGCGGGGTATTACGCATATCGATATGGTGGCACCCTGGACAAAATCGTTGGCCGGCCAGCAATTGGCCTGGAGCCCAAATACCAAAGGCAAAACAGTAACGGGTGAAGTAGTAATCATTCCGGACCTTGCCGATTCAGTTGCCTTTAAAAACTGGCTCCCCACTGTAAAAGGAAAGTTTGTAATGATTTCGATGAACCAGCCTACCGGCCGTGCCGATGACAATTGGGATAAGTTCGGCAAGAAGGAATCCATTGAGAAGATGAAGAGCGAGCGCACAGCTTTAACAGAGGCATGGAACGAACGCATTCGCAAAACGGGAAAAACTAACGCTACGTTGCCAACTGTATTAGAGAATGCAGGTGCTGCCGGAATTGTAATGTGCTATTGGTCGCGCTGGTCAGGTTCAAATAAAATATTCAGTGCGCGCACTAAGAAAGTTCCTACCATCGATTTGATGCTGGAAGATTATGGATTGTTATACCGCTTAACAGAATCCGGTAAAGCAACGAAGATCAGCGTGCGTGCCGATTCAAAAGAAACCGGTGTAGTGCCCACGTTTAACACCGTAGCTGAAATCAAAGGTTCTGAAAAGCCGAATGAGTATGTCATGCTCTCGGCTCACTTCGATTCGTGGGATGGTGGCACGGGCGCTACCGATAATGGAACGGGTACCTTAGTCATGCTGGAAGCTATGCGCATCTTGAAAAAAGTTTATCCTAACCCAAAGCGTACCATACTGGTGGGTCATTGGGGAAGTGAAGAGCAAGGCTTGAACGGTTCGCGTGCGTTTGTAGAAGATCATCCTGAAATCGTAGCAAACCTGCAGGCTTTGTTTAACCAGGATAACGGAACAGGCCGTGTTACCAGCATCAGCGGCCAGGGCTACTTACATGCGTACGATTACATTACCCGTTGGCTTACCAAAGTGCCCCGCGAGTATAAGGAAGGGTTAGAGACTAATTTCCCCGGCAGCCCGGGTGGTGGCGGCTCGGACTTTGCTTCTTTCGTAGCGGCCGGTGCCCCCGGTTTTTCGCTGAGCTCGTTAAGCTGGGATTATGGTACGTTTACCTGGCACACCAACTTAGATACGTACGATAAGATTGTGTTTGATGATGTGCGCAACAACGCAATCCTTGCGGCTATCCTCGTGTACCAGGCGTGCGAAGACCCGGACAAGACCTCGCGCGAAAAGAGCGTGCTGCCCTTAAACCTGCGCACAGGCGAGCAAGGCAAATGGCCTGAGCAACGCAAGGCAACACGAAAAGGTGGTTTGGATTAAGAATTTTTTTGAGTCTATAAAATTAAAACGCCAGGCAATGTCTGGCGTTTTTTTGTTAGTAAACGAAATTAAAATCAGGGTTTTTACAATATCTTGAGTAATCTAATTAGGATATATAGGCAATAAGTTGCTTATATTTAGTTGTTGGCAACAATTGGGTTCGGCTCCGTGGACAGTGACGACCAAGCCGACAAAATT
>CAZNRJ010000023.1:0-19197 GCA_964574945.1 uncultured Ohtaekwangia sp.
GAAGGCAACCGGGGGCTTCTTTACCGATGCCGATGGCTCCACGAAGATTTCCTTACGGGACATAGATCCGGTGGTTTACATTAATATCGACACCATGAAAGTGGGCAATATTTCAAAGCCGCTCACCTACCGCACGGATGATGGAAAAGATGCAGTGCGTATTCTGTATTACAAGAAGAAAATACCCCCCCATGAGGCTAATTTAAAAGACGATTGGAACAGGATTCAATCTGCCGCGCTGGCCGAGAAAAAGGATAATGCCCTTGAAAAATGGTTTAGCAAGGCCCGCAAGGATGTCTTTATAAATATCGATCCTGCGTATAATGTTTGTAAAATCCTGGAGTAGTGCCGTTGATGTCGTTCTCAGGCACAGACACGATATAAAACCTGTATCTTTCGTTAAACCTTTTGTATGGCTCAGATTTTTTCAAATGATGTAGAAGCAGCCGATGCGCTGAAGCAGTCCTATCAAAAACTGAAAAGTGAAATTGCTAAAGTGGTTGTTGGCCAGGATGAAGTAATCCGGTTAGTGCTCACCGGTATTTTTTGCCAGGGTCATTCGTTGCTTGTGGGTGTTCCCGGATTGGCTAAAACATTGTTGGTTCATACCATTGCCACTTCGCTCGACCTTCAATTTAAAAGAATTCAGTTTACACCGGACTTAATGCCCTCAGATATTGTTGGCGCTGAAACAATGGATAAAGAGCGCAACTTTCAATTTGTGAAAGGGCCTATTTTCGGAAACATTATTTTGGCAGATGAGATAAACCGCACACCCCCTAAAACACAAGCTGCGTTGCTTGAATCGATGCAGGAGTATGCAGTAACCATTGCAGGCAAAGCCTACGAACTGCCAAAGCCGTTCTTTGTTTTGGCTACGCAAAACCCGATTGAGCAGGAAGGAACTTACCCTTTGCCTGAAGCACAACTGGATCGCTTCATGTTTAATATTTTCTTAGACTATCCAAGCTACCAGCAGGAAATTGATATTGTAAAAAACACCACAGCGGATGATGTGCTTAAAGTTTCGAAAGTACTTACGGCTGATGAGATAATTGCTTTCCAGCATTTGGTGCGCAGGGTGCCCGTAGCCGATAATGTTGTAGAGTATGCCGTAAAACTCACGCAAGCTACCCGGCCTGGGGTATCGGGCTCTAAAATAGCCAACGATTTTTTAGAATGGGGAGCCGGCCCGCGGGCATCCCAGTTTTTGGTGCTTGGCGCGAAGTGTAATGCGCTGCTTAACGGAAAGTATTCACCCGATATTGAAGATGTTCAGGCAGTAGCCCGTCCTGTGTTGCGCCATCGCATCGTTCGTAACTTTAAGGCGGAAGCCGAAGGGATGACAGTGGATAGCCTGATTGATAAATTGTTTTAAGGGTTCTTACTGGCTTGGACTAACCTCCAATTTAAAGCCAACTCCGTGATAGTTGATAATCTGAACGCTTGGATCCTCTTTTAAATATTTTCTGAGCTTAGAAATAAACACATCCATTGACCGGCCTAAAAAATAGTCGTCATTGCCCCATACTTTTTTTAGGATCTCTTCACGTTTTAACACCCGGTCTTTGTTTTCGCAAAGAAGTTTTAACACTTCGGCTTCTTTTTGTGTAAGCGATTTTTCGCCCGAGCTGTGGTGTAATGTAAAGTTATGGCAGTCGAAATTGAAAGTTCCTAACTCAAAATGTGTTTCATGGCTTTGAGTGCTTGTCCTTCGCAGAAAAACCTCAATGCGAAGAATAAGTTCTTCCATGCTAAAGGGTTTAATGATGTAATCATCACCGCCACTTTGAAAGCCCGCAATCTTATCTTCAAGCATCGACTTGGCAGTAACAAAAAGAATGGGAACCTGTTGATTTACCTGCCTGATTTGATGCGCTAAGGTGAACCCATCTTTTTTGGGCATCATTACATCGAGGATGCAAACATCAAATTGATTGTTTAAGAAAGCGGTGTAACCTTCCTCACCATTGCTGCATAAGGAAACAGAATATCCTTTTACCGTCAGGTTATCTTTAATCACAAAGCCCAGGTTAGGATCGTCTTCAACAAGTAGGATTTTTGCGCTCATTCTTTTATGATTGGCAACTCAATTAAGAAACAACTTCCATTCCTGGGTTCACTTGTTACACTGATTTTTCCTTTATGCGCTTCTACAATTAGTTTTACATAACTCAGTCCAAGGCCAAATCCTTTTATGTCGTGTAAGTTGCCTGTGGGCACTCTGTAGAAACGATGAAATATCTTCTTTTGTTCTTCGGCACCAATTCCCATTCCATTGTCTTTAATTTCTATGCCCATCTTTTCTTCAGAATTAAACGTGCGAATGGTAATTGCCGGCACATTAAGATTATACTTAATCGCATTGTCGAGCAAATTAAAAATCACGTTGATAAAATGAAGTTTATCGGCTTTTATATAAGTGTGTTCAGCTTCCAATAGCAACGTGATGGAAGCTTTTGATGTTAATAAATTATTTGAGGAAGCTTCTTTAATTAAAAGGTGAGTGTCATGCTTTTCTTTTTTTAGCCCGATATCCTCAGTTTCCAACCGTGCCATTTGCAGCACCCGCTCTACCTGTTGTTGCAGACGTTGATTTTCGTTTTCAATAATAGTTGCGTAATTGAGCAATCGTTCAGGTGTGTGAACAATGGCTGGATCTTTTAATACACTTGTTGAAATAGCAATAGTTGACAAAGGTGTTTTAAACTCGTGTGTCATATTGTTGATAAAATCCTTCTGAATTTCAGACAATCGTTTTTGCTTTAAGATCACAAACAAGGTGTAAATGAAAAAGAAAATAACGATCAGCAAAACAACAGAGGAGAAGCCCCAGATACCCATCTGGCTGATCAGTGTTGCTTCTACCATAGGAAACTGAACTCCGAAATAATAGCCATCATTTTTCCAGGCCGGCAATTCCGTAAAATTAACATGCGTGGCAAGCTTGCCCGGGGAAGTATAATTTCCACCCACCATGCATTTGTCGATGCAATCATACACTCCATATTCAAAATTGGCTGTGATGTTCCGTTTTTCAAATTCAGTTAACAACAAGAACTCAAGCAGGTTATTATCGATTGGCCCGTTTACCAAAACAACAAAATAGTTGGAAGTAAGCTGGGTTACCGGGTTATTTGCAGGCGATGGAGTTTTGGTGATCTCCAGGATTTTACTTGAAACCTGTGTGAGCGCTGCTGTTACATCGCGGTTAAACTGGTTTTCTTTCAGATCAAAAGCCTTTCGCACCCAATAGATTTGCGTGGCCGTGATGCCCGCAATACTAACAGCAGCCAGGATAATGATGATTCGAAGGGTTATGCGACTCACTTTGTAAAGGTAAATAGTATTTAATGCCGTACTTTTGGATTAACAAGTCCTTAACATTTATTAGGCCTTCGTTAACAGTTAATGTGCTTTTTGGTGCCGATGTTTGTAAGGTTCAACCTGCCTGTCATAAAAAATTAGATTTTTTATTTTGGGAGGCGGAAAGAACAAACTAAGTTTAACCCTAAATTCAAGCAAGAAAATGAAAAAATCACTCTTACTCGCTGTTTTTACTGTTTTTGCAGTTGCAGCTATGGCGCAACAGCTACCCGCTGCCACCGTAAACAAAAATGAGGTTCAACTTGATGTGGCCGTTTTTGCATGGGATAATACAACTCATGATTTCGGTAAAATCAAACAAGGTACGCCTGTAACGCATGAGTTTAAATTTACAAACACAGGTAAGACCCCATTGGTAATAACAAATGTGCAGCCTTCTTGTGGTTGCACTACCCCTGATTGGTCGAAGGAACCAGTTATGCCGGGCGGGCAGGGTTTTATTAAGGCAACGTTCAATGCAGCAGCTACCGGAGGTTTCAATAAGACAGTAACTGTAACCGCTAATATTGAAACTGGTTTTGTACAACTCACCATAAAAGGAGAAGTAATACCTACTGAAGTGGGCAAATAATTGGCATCAATTTTACAATAGAAAAAGGCCAGAGTTACCTGGCCTTTTTTATTTCTTTTTCGGAGAGCTTTTTCAGCTCTTTCTGAAAAATCAAGAATAGAGCAATTGTTCCAACAGAATAAATGATCAAAAATCGGATTGAAAGATCTAATGGATTCCCAACTAAAAAACTTATTGGAACACTTGATAGAATAATAGGTAGGATCAGAATCAATCTGATTGATCTACTTCGTATCCATATTAATAAACTCCCGAACAAAATCACCAAGCATGAAATGGATAAAACCGTTACTCCATTTTCATGGATTAACTCGCTTAGATTCCCCAATCGTTGCCACAAGATAATCACGATGAATGTTACTGAAGCCAGTACAAGTTTAAATTTATCGTTCATGCCTTGTAATTATTATATCATGTGAGAATAAATTCTTATAACTCCCTGATCCAAATGTTTCTAAAGCTTACAGGGTTGCCATGATCCTGAAGCTTAAGGGAGGCCTTGCCATGCGATTGATACACGGGTAATCCTTTATATTCTGTCGGGCCCCAGATTTCAGTATTGTTTTGAATGAGTACCCCATTATGAATAACGGTAATCTTAGCTTGTGAAATAACACGGCCATTATCACTAAAACGAGGAGCAATATAGATTACATCATACGTTTGCCACTCACCCGGCTTGCGGGTGGCGTTCACTAATGGAATAGATTGTTTGTAGATCGATCCGGCCTGACCGTTTGAATACGTTACGCTTTCGTAACTATCCAACACTTGTAACTCATATCGCTCTTGTAAAAAAATTCCGCTGTTGCCACGGCCCTGGCCTTCCCCTACAATTTCAGTTGGCGCGCGCCATTCAATATGCAACTGGATATCGCCAAATGTTTTTTTGGTTTTAATATCGCCTGTTCCTTTCGCAACGGTGAACGCTCCATCTTTTACTTCCCACTTGGCGGGGGCTCCATCCAGCGATGTCCATTCATTTAAATTTTTGCCATCAAAAATTATAATTGCATCGGATGGGGCATCGCCCAATGTTTTTGCCGGTGTAACTTTCACCGGTTTATGTTCCCATACTTCGGATACAGTAGGGTCAAGGGATTCCCTGGGTTTAGATTGAGCAAACAATCCAACAGAAATAAGCATTAGTAAAATAAAACAGGTAGAACGCATAGAATTGATTTTAGAAACGATAATTATTTTTTGGTGGTGATTATGATAACGCCATTTTTCCCTTTTGAGCCATACTTTAGAGTATGTTCCTCATCTTTTAAGACACTAATGGACTGAATATTATTGGTGTCAATGACCTTGATATTTTTTGTTTCTACGCCATCAACAATATACAGCGGTTCAGTAGTAGGTTGTATCGGTCTTGTGGTGATTAGAATAACACCATTTTTTCCTTCATCGCCATATTTTTCAATGGCATCCTCACCTTTAATCACAGTAATGCTTGTTATTTTTTCTGTCGGGATATTCAGAACCTCACCCCATGTTTTATCAGTCGCATCCTCATCCTTTATTTTGATTCCATCTACTACATACAACGCCTTTGGAAAATCTTTTCCCAAGTTTACAGAATCACTTTTTAAATCTTTTTTGGTGTCTTGTGCCTGGGTAGCAAAAGCACACATGAACAGGATCAGTACAACAAGTATTCTCATAATAAATATTTTAAACTAAGATAAACAAAAATAGAGTTATCCCTGATAATGTGTGTCTACAATGTGTTGGCTGATAACCTTGTATATTTCTGCAATAGATTCTTGCTCCTGTAAAAAATCCAAATGGGCATCTAAAATATCCAAATCTGCTCGTTTTGCCGGGCCGGTTTGTGAATTCTCCGGACCCAAATAAAAACTTTTGTTGATAGTTTCGGTGATAAGCGGTTTTAACAGATCGAAATCAAGACTGTTTTGCTTCATGATTTCTTTTGAAATGGTAAGCATGTGGTTTGTAAAGTTGGAAGCAAAAACGGCAGCAACATGCAAAGCCTTGCGCTCTTCGGAGCCTATTTTAATCACTTCCTTCCCTATGCCTTTTGCAATTAGCATTACAATTCTTTCGGCTTCTTGAGTATGGGTTTCAACAAACAGGGGTATTTTTTTAAAATCTACTTTGCCCGATTTGCTAAATGTTTGAAGAGGGTACAGCACACCCAGGTGCGGAGTTGCTGCATAGTGTAATTCAGTTATCGGCTGGCTTCCCGAGGTGTGTATAAGAATTGCATCCTCCGGTAAAATAATTTCCCGGGCCACCTGCCGAATGGCATCATCACTGACAGCAAGGATAAATACTAAGGAATCGCTGGTGGAAAAATCTAATGTAGCTTTTACTTCGGCCTGGTAGAGACGCTCGGTAAGTAATTCGGCATGCTGTGGATTATGGCTATAAACTTCTTTAACTACAAACCCTGCATTATCAAGAGCGGGAGCCAAATGCCAGGCGAGATTACCTGAACCAATTACAGAAACAGAAAAGGTATTGGCCATTCAATTAAAAATTCGAGTTATAAAGTTATCGAATTCCTAACTAAGTTCGCTATGCAGTGACCTTATACAGTTCGGCCAGCTTGGCAGCAACAAAATCAATTTCTTCCGGGGTGTTGTATTTGCTAAAGGAGAACCGGATAGCACCCCGTTTTGAATTTGGGTAAAGGGCACCCAACACATGCGAGCCCGTAGAGGCGCCACTTGAGCATGCACTTCCGCCCGAAGCAGAAATACCTTGGATATCTAAATTGAAAAGTAGCATTTCATTTTCTTCCGACTCGGGTAAGCTAACATTGAGTACGGTATAAAGACTTTTTTCCAAATTAGCCGAATCGCCATTAAAAGTTACCCCCGGAACGGCTTCAGTTAATTTGTCGATCATGAGCGATTTAATTTTTTTGATGTACTGCTCATGTTCCTCCATTTCGCGATAACAAATTTCCAACGCTTTGGTAAGGCCAATAATGCCCGGAACGTTTTCAGTGCCGCCCCGCATATTGCGCTCCTGCGCTCCGCCATGCACAAACGAATGGATTTTCTTGTCTTTGTTTATGTACATAAACCCAACACCCTTTGGCCCATGAAATTTATGAGCCGCGGCAGTCATGCCATGTACTTTCAGTTTCTTCATATCGTGACGGAAATGGCCCATCGTTTGAACTGTATCAGAGTGGGAATAGGCTTTATATTTCTCGCAAAGATTTCCCGCTGCTTCCAAATCGAGCACGTTGCCAATCTCATTGTTGGCATGCATGAGAGAAACCAATGCGTTTGGAAACTCAATGAGTAACGCTTCCAAATGAGCTAAGTCAACGTTGCCCTTTTCATCTAAGTCAACATGATGAATTTTAATCGCTCCTTGTTTTTCCAGTGTTTCCAGTGTATGTATTACCGCATGATGTTCTATGGGTGTTGAGATGGCATGTTTTACCGAATACGTTTCAACGGCACAACGAATGATTGCGTTATCCGCTTCGGTGCCCCCCGATGTGAAAATGATTTCACCGGGTGTACAATTTAAAAGTTCGGCAATTTTTTTTCGAGATGATTCAATGGCAGCCCGTACTTTACGGCCGTGCGAATGAGTGGATGATGGATTTCCAAAATCTTCTAACAAGAATGGCTTCATAGCTTCAAACACTTCCGGGTCGAGGGGTGTTGTGGCGGCATTGTCGAGGTAGACTTTCATGATACGTGCGATTAGAACTTACTCTATAATTTTTTTAATGTCTTGAATGATTCGCTGGGCCAATTGATTTGCCTTTCCTTCATTTTGTGATTCGGCATAAATGCGAATGATGGGCTCCGTATTACTCTTGCGCAAATGAACCCATTCTTTCTCACTTTCAAAATCGATTTTTACACCATCGATGGTATTGATTTTTTCAGAAGCATAAATGGCCTTTACTTTCTCTAACACTTCATCTACATTGATTTTAGGCGTTAACTCAATTTTATTTTTAGAAATGAAATAAGCCGGGTATGTTTTGCGCAATTCTGAAACTTTCAATTTTGATTTCGCAAGATGTGTTAAGAATAATGCAATGCCGATAAGTGCATCGCGGCCGTAATGAAAATCAGGAACAATAACACCGCCATTCCCCTCTCCGCCTATAACTGCGTTAACGGTTTTCATTTTGGTTACCACGTTTACTTCGCCTACGGCTGCTGCGTGGTATTGGCCTCCCATTAGTTCGGTTACATCGCGCAAAGCGCGCGTGGAGGAAAGATTAGATACCGTGTTTCCTTTTTTCTTTTTCAGGATATAATCGGCAACAGCCACTAAGGTATATTCTTCACCAAATGGTTTGCCGTCTTCCTGAATTAAAGCGAGGCGATCTACATCCGGATCGACCACAATACCCAAATGGCATTTTTCTTTTTTAACTACAGAAGTAATTTTTTTCAAATGCTCGGGCAAAGGCTCCGGGTTGTGCGGAAACTTTCCATTGGGCGTACAGTACAACTCCACAACTTTTTTAACGCCCAATGCTTTTAAAAGTTGAGGGACTGCAATGCCACCTGTTGAATTCACGGCATCAACAGCAATTTTGAATTTTGAATTTTGAATGGCTCGTTTATCAACCAGCTTGTGCTTTAAGATAAGGTTGATGTGTTTTTGAATATAGGTATCGTTTTGTGAATAGCGGCCCAGTTGATCTACGGGCGCAAAATCAAAACGATCTTGTTGAGCAAGCCGCAACACTTCGGCTCCGTCTTCAGCAGAAATAAACTCACCCTTTTCATTCAGCAGCTTAAGGGCATTCCATTGTACCGGATTATGACTGGCTGTTAAGATAATGCCACCCCCTGCTTTTTCGGCTACAACGGCAATTTCAACGGTAGGCGTTGTGGATAATCCCAAATCGATCACATCCAAACCAAGCCCCTGAAGTGTGGCAGCAACCAGTTGACTTACCATTTTCCCGGAAGGGCGGGCATCTCTGCCAATAACTACTTTTTTGCCCTTTCGGGATTTGATCCACATGCCAAAGGCAGCTGCAAATTTTACGGTGTCGACAGGAGTAAGGGCTTCTCCGGGAGTTCCCCCAATGGTGCCACGGATGCCGGAAATAGATTTAATTAAAGTCACTTAAATGAATTTAACTGCAAAGTTAAAAAGATAAAAATGCATTAATTACCCTTTTAACTTTTTCTCTTTCCTTTTACAGTTTGCTTGATTTTTTCGAGCTCGGCAATGTCATGAAGATCTTTTGCCCGGTGCGCTCCAAGCTTGTTCTTAATTAAGTGTCTTAAGGAATTTCTGTACCTCTTGATCAAACAGATACATTATTTTTTCTGGATAGGATAAAAGTATTACCCATCGGATCGTGCTCTTTATTGGTAGATTGAAATTTCTGGGAAAGGCTGATTAGTTCGATAAGGTATTCTAATCGTTCTTTTGCCGAAAGCGACAGACTGATTTCCAGTTGCGAATTCTTTTTATGATCGATATCAACCAGAATAGCTTTCCTCATAATTAAACTTTCTTTATTGAAGGCATAGCCGCTGATTGCTTTTCCGGATCGCCACAAGGGTCTCCTTCACCAAGGGTCTTTCCGCAGTATCCACAGGTAATTCCTTCTTTGGCCAAAAAAGGACTTTGCGTAGCGCATGTGCCGCGAAATTCTCCATTTTTAACAAACAACAATCTTACCGACATTAAGGCGAAGAATAGAACGAATACCCCTATGGCGAGAAAAAAGACTAACATATCAATTGTTTTTCCTGAACAACAAAGATACAACACCTCTTTCAAATGTTAAGTTTACATCATCATGAAAAAACCACTTTCTGCCCCCGATCTTAACCGCGAAACCAAATTAAAAGCATTTGATCGCCTGCTTACCATTATGGATGAGTTGCGCGAAAACTGTCCCTGGGATAAAAAACAGACACTTGAGAGCCTGAGGCACCTAACCATAGAAGAGACGTATGAACTGTCGGATGCAATTTTGGAAGGCGATCTCACCGAAGTAAAAAAAGAACTGGGCGATTTGATGCTGCATAATGTTTTTTATGCGCGCATTGCTGCGGAAGCGGGTGTGTTTGATGTTTCGGATGTGTTGAATAGCATCTGCGATAAATTGATTGTGAGACACCCCCATGTTTACAGTGATGTTGTTGCTGATGATGAAAAAACCGTGAAAGAAAACTGGGAAAAGATAAAGCTGAAAACCGGGAATAAATCGGTGTTGGAAGGTGTGCCAAAATCATTGCCTGCTTTGGTGAAGGCCATTCGCATACAGGATAAAGCGCGGGGTGTTGGTTTTGATTGGGAAAAGAAAGAGCAGGTGTGGGAAAAAGTAGAGGAAGAAATGCAGGAGTTTAAGCATGAGTTCAACGCGGAAAGCAACGAAACCATCAACAAAGAAAAGGCAATGGCTGAATTTGGTGATCTTTTGTTTTCACTTGTGAACTATGCGCGGTTTATAAACATCGATCCTGAAGAAGCATTAGAGCGCACCAACAAAAAATTTATTAAACGATTTCAATACCTGGAAACCGAGTCGGCCAAAGACGGCAAGAAGATGGGCGAGATGACACTTGCTGAAATGGATGAATACTGGAACCGGGCTAAAACAATCTAACCCGAAGTTTTCCTGGACTTACTCCGTATCCAAACCATAATAGGTGGTATGCTTGAGATAATGATAAGCCCTACAACGATAATTTCCAGGTAATCTATAATTCCCGGAAATGCTCGCCCCAGAAAATGACCGGCCAATACAAATGATGTGATCCAGATAGTGGTTCCCAGAATGTTATAACTAATAAACTTTCTAAAGTCGATTCGCACCACACCGGCCAGTATGGTAACAAATGTGCGAATGATAGGAAGAAATTTTCCGAAGATAAAAGCAAACATGCCATGCTTTTGATAGAATTCCTCCGTCATATCCATGTGTCTCTTTTTAAAGAAAAAATGATCGTTTCCCGCAGGTAAAAAATGCCTTGCCCACAGGCCGGTGAAATAGCCGGTTACCGATCCGGTTAAGGAGGCGGCAAGCAGCACCGGTATTATCAGGTAAATGCTATGCGGTAAATATTCCGTTCCTGCCAATAAGCCAGCAGTGAACAACAATGAATCCCCAGGCAGGAAGAAGCAAAAGAAAACACCACTTTCGGCAAAAAGGATCAAAATCAATAGCAACAATCCCCCATAACGAATCAGGTTCCCGGGGTTCAGAAACTCTAAAAAGACAAGACCGCTATCGCTCATAACCGCGATTGTTGTTCTTTCAAAAAGCTCAACACCTGGTCAACAGCGTTTTTGTTTTCAGACAGGATCATCAGCACATCTTTATCCTGTATTTCGGTAGCGCCACTGGGTGTAAGAAATTTGTTATCGCGTTTAATCATGGCTATTACGGCACTCTTGGGAAATTTAAGATCAACAATACGTTTACCAATTATTGGCGATTCGGGAGTGATGAGCTTTTCAAAAAACTCAGACTTGACTTCATCCTGAAGCAAACTTTCGGTTGGTGTTTTGGGCTTCACTTTTTCGGGCAATGCCACATGCAGCCATTTGGCTACCAGGGGCAGTGAGGTACCTTGTATAACCACCGATGTAAGCGAAATGAAAAAGACTATATTAAATATCATCTGGGCCTGCCCTACTCCTGCTAACAACGGATAAGTGGCAAACACAATCGGAACAGCCCCCCTTAATCCTACCCAGGAAACGTACCAGCGACTGCGATTGTGCATTTTGAAGAATGCCAGGCTAAGAAAAACACTTACCGGCCTTGCCACTATTATCATGAAGGCGGAAATCAGCAGCCCTACACCAATAACCGGAACCATCTGGCTGGGGAATACCAATAGTCCTAAAGTAAGGAACAGGCCAATCTGCATGAGCCAGGCGAGCCCATCAAAAAACTTAACAATTGTCTTTTTATGGATCAGTTCCTGGTTGCCGAGGTACACGGCCGAAATATAAACCGCCAGGAAGCCGTTGCCATTAATAAAATCTGTAGCGGAGAACGTAAAATACATGAGCGCTATAACCAACACCGGGTATAGCCCTACAAAATCAAGTTTAATATTGTTAATGATGAATTTGCCCAGCCTTCCGAATACATAACCGGCAATGCCTCCAATGATCATCTGCATGAAAAACACAGGCACTACACTGAGAAAGCCCGCACCGGGGTTAACCACCAGGCTGGTAAATGCGATTGTGAGTACATACGCCATCGGATCGTTACTGCCACTTTCCAATTCAAGCATAGGACGTAGATTGTGTTTTAGCGCCAGGCTTTTTGAACGCAGAATTGAAAACACGGCTGCGGCATCGGTAGACGAAACGATTGAGCCCAGCAACAGCGATTCATAAATAGTAAAATCCGTAACAGCATAAACAAAAAAACCAACAGTACCGGCCGTAATTAAAACACCAAATGTTGAAAGGGATACCCCTTGCCACAGTATGGGTTTAACAGATTGCCAGTTTGTGTCCAAACCGCCTGAAAACAGAATGAAGTTTAGTGCGACAACGCCAATAAACTGGGCAGATTTGGGGTCATCAAAATTAATTCCGCCCAGGCCCTCCGATCCGGCCAGCATACCAATGGCAAGGAAGAAAATCAGGGTAGGTACTCCGAACTTATAGGAAGTTTTGCCGGCCAGTATAGATATAAACAGCAGCATGGACCCAATCAGCAAAATATTTTCAGCGGTTAAATTCATCTCGTGGTGTGTTTTAAGTGACAGTAATCATTGTTGTATAGTTTTATTGTGATGTCAGAACCAGCCTACCAGTCCGACTGCTGATCTTTTCGGGTATTTCCTTGCTTTGGAATTACCAAATCGAAAAATTTAATAAACCCGGATAAGATGTTTGTTTCCCTCAGTAAGAGGTTAACAAAATCTTTTTGTTAACCTTACCAGAAGCAGTGGAAGGGAAAAATTATCTGAACTGGTGAAAACCGTATGATCAGATTTTTGGATAGCAGGAAATAACGGATGAGCCCCCTGCCTGAAATTTGCAGGGCATCCTCTTGACGCATTAAATTCTTGAAAGGGTTTTTTCCGAGCACTAATGCTCCATTAGGTGTTTTTATTACCTGGGCGTTTCCCGGCTGGTACGTGTGTATTGAAAAATCAATTTCAGTTGCTGAATAAGAAAGGCTGCTTGTAATAACCGACTTTGAATCTTCAGTATGAGGGGTAGTGGAATGCAGGCATGCTACAGCACAATAGAGCACTATGCATAACATTGAAAGGACCTTTTTATAAGGTGATTTTTTCACATTTTAAAGATATAAAGATTAGGCCGCATTAAAAAGCGAAGAACTATTCTAATTGAAAATTGGAATTATGCGACTTGGAACAGGAATTAATTATCAATTTCCCAATCAAACTCTTCGTCCGTTAGCTCAAGTTCTTTTTTCTTTTTAATGCCCTTCAGTTTAAAGGCATCTTTTAATTCCTGAACTTCCTTCTTCAAGTCGCTGGCAATTTTCTTTTTTACGGCATCTTTATCGTAGCTGATGGCATACTTATCGGTGGTGCCGGTGATTTTTAAAAACAACCTGGCTTTGCCAACGCCATCATCTTCCACAGCGCCAAAGGCTTCATCGGGGTCAATTTTATTTTTATTGCGCAAAGGAGTAACTACACGATAATCAATTACCTGATCGAAAGTATGCGTACCACTTAACTGAATCGTGGTTGCGTTGGTTTTAACTTCCATTTGAGGAATATAGATCGTCTTATTTTCAATGTGAATGTCATTTTTTAAATCAGCAAACCGCAATCTGCTCAAACTTTCATCATCCAAATATTTATTCAGCTTTTTAAGAGGCTCGAAATTATTGAGTTCTCCATTCTTAATGGTAACGCCAATATCTGATATGAGCGTAGGTGGAATCAGGTTTAGTTTTTCGTTGAGGGCCATTTCCAACTCTATGTTTGCATACGCCTGGCCTTTTAAATGCTTGTCCTGGATAAAGTCCTGGAAGAAGTTATCAAACACATAAAAGATACTATCTAAGTGCTGTCCGTTAAGTTTCATGGAGCTTATCACATCAATGACTTTTGGGTTTTTTGCGTCCACAATTCCGTTTACGGTTAGTTGTCCGCCCAGTGTGTTCATGGTAATGTTTCGCGAAACGGCTACCTGGTTTTTTACCAGCAAATCGCCTTTAATATTTTTTGGTTTAAAGCGCTTGTATCGCATGCTCTTTACATCACAATTGAAATTAAGTTGCAGGTTGGGTGAAATTTTGAACTGGTAGTTTTCAGATTCCTCATCGCTAAAGCCGATGGAAAACAATTGATCCAAGTCGAGAAATTTTGATCTCAAATCTGTTTCAATCCCAATCGGCTGGTTTTCAAAAATCAAGAAGGTGATGATGTTTTTAAAAAACCCGTTGAGCAGGAAATCACTGTTTTCAAAATAGCCCGACACGTTGCTAAGCGCTAAATCATTGTTGTTAAATAACAGCGATCCGTTGATATCGCGAAAGTGTATGTTTTGCTTGCCATAGGCGAAGTTGATATGAGAGAGTGCAATGGAGCCGCTGGTTGTCACTTTTTGGGCAGTTGCTTTTTTCCTGAGTAAGGAAGTTTGCCCTTCAAAGGAAATATCGGCAGTAAGAAGCCCTTCCAATTCAGTCAGGTCTTCAATCGGGTAGAAATTAAAAATAGACGCGGCATCAAGATCGCCTTTAAAATCAAACACGATATAAGGATCGTCAAACTTGCGTACCGAAAGATTCGCTTTGAATAATTTTCCATTTAGCTCTCCTTCCATATCCTTTAAAAAAAGCTGGGCTTTTGATAATTCTGTCATGGAGGGACTCGCGAAAGAACCATTCAAGTTGGCATGGGAAATTTTTGATTGATAATCTGGATGGTATAACGTGGCATCGGAACATCCGAACGATACTGAAATGAACGGACTTTTTTTATCGCTGATCTCACCCTTTAAAGAAAGGTTAAAGAAAACATCCCCATCGCTTCGGTATTTCTTTAATTTTTTGTTTGTCTCTTCCGGCAGCAACGATAACAATGTTTGGATATCGGTATTCTTTCCTTCAGCTTTTAAATCAATCAGGTTTTTCTCCTTAAAGGAATAATCACCATTTACCGCAAACTCTGATCGCCCGATTTTTAATGAGGAAGGTTTGATGAGCACATCTTTTTTATCATCATCGTAATCTACATGGGCAGCTACTACAAAATTTTTATTGGCCAGGAATAATGAAGTGCCAATGCCAATTTGCTCCACCAAAACATTTCCATTGGCTTCAATCCGGTAAAGATCCCCGGTTACACTGATGGAGGCAGCCAGTTTATCGCTATTAAATACATGGTGTTGGTTTACCTGCTGATCGAGATAGCTTACAACGGTTTTTGTAAGCGTTACATTTTTTAAATCGAACCGAACGGTTGTAGCATTTCCTCCACTACCTTCTTTGATGATGTTAAAATTAGTTTTACCAACTGCATTGATTTTCAAATTCGTTTCGCTCCCGGTAACGGAAAGCCCGCGAATGGAATAATTGCCCCTCCATACTTCAATGGGATTTAGATTAAACGCAATGCGATCTGCGGTAAGCAAGGGGTACATGCCCGGGTGGCTGTCCTCAATATATACATCGGTGAAAACGATGGCGAGGTTCGGAAAATCTGAAAGCATGGAAATGTCAATTTTCCCGATCTTTACCGGGGTGTTTAGCCGCTCATTGGCTTCGTTTACAAACTGCCTGATAATGCGGTCCTTGAACAGGAAAACAGAGATTGCCAGCCCGCTAATGAGTACAGCAAGGACAATACTGATGTAGAAAAGTAGTTTGCGGAGGGTCTTCAAAGTTTAAAAAATGGTATTGCAAAAATACGATGCAAGAATTAAACCAAAGAATGAATTACAGGTTTTCAAAATGAATCGTCTTAATTACCTTTAAAACCCGGAGATCATTTGAATTTCAAATAAAGTAAAATGAGTTGGAGCGTATTGAGAACAGAGATAGCTTATCAAAAAGCCATTAATCGAGCCTTGGCAATTTTTCAGGCCAACGAGGACCCTGAAGCAGATGAACTTGCGTTGCTGTTGGTATTGATAAAGGATTATGAAGACAAACACATCCAAATTACCGGAAGTATATCCGACTGAAATGATTAATCAAAAGGGAAGCGTTTCTCTATACCTTTCTATTTTTTTGTGACTGATTTTTAATCAAAAGTCAAATCAATTACATTGTTTGTCTTTATCTCTTTACTGAAGCTTTTGTTAGTCCTTATTAATTCACACAAAATTGTCTCCGACTGAAGTGCCCTTGTTTCTATAATTGATTTGCAGTGTTCTCTAACGGTCATGGATGACAATTGCGAAAAAACCATTGAGCCAATTATAAAAGACCATGTCCAGTCAAAAAAGAAAAAAGAGGAAATAAAAAGAAGTGAGCCAAAAGAAGCAAACGGTTTTGTTAGAGGGCTAAAGGGAGACCCAGAATAGAATCCAACAATTGCAAGTAATGCCCCAAGAAGAAATTTCCATTTGCTAAGAGTTATAGATAAAATAATTGAAGCCAAAACAAGAATAACGTGAATCGTCAGCCAAAATATATGGGTTCTTAGTTCCGAACTAGTACCTATCACCTCTACTAAATCTCCATCAAAAAAACTTCCAAAAGCAATTTCACCGTTTTTTTGCGGCTCTTAGTGCATCCATATCTTTGTAAGGAAAATTTTTTAGCTGGCTAAGCTTGCGAGGAATTCCAGCGTCAATAATCAGTTGTTCGATTTCTGAGAGTTTGTGAATGTCTTTTGTGTTCATGGTTAGGAATTTGTCATTTTAGTATTTCATCTACGTTGCATTAGTTGACTATTTCACTTACTCTAAAACCATTTTTTCTTTTACAAACTTCTCCAAATCATCATACTCTATATCGTATTTCTTTAGTCGAAGGTAGGCAGAATTGATTGCTTCATTAAAACGTGTTTCTGCAGCGACTGCTTGTGCCCAAAGTTTATTAAATACTAATTCTTCTTTAGTGTATCGACCATTCAATAAACGGACTAAATCAGCTTCACTATTATTTACGGGCAACACTACAGACCGCAAAATCTTATCATTCTCAATAAAACAAGTACTAGAACTAACTGAGAGACTTTCAAATTGAATTCTGCCCTCTGTTACAGTTATAGAAATGGTTAAATTTTTGAAAGTATTAATCGCATTGCTCACTCTTAAGACTGGAAAGGTAGCTTTTGCTGTAGAAATTGTTTCAGCTTCAAGGGAGAACTGTGCCCAAGGAGTATTAAAAATGATCTGATTATCAATTATAGTTGCTTCGCATCGTGCAGATTCCAATCTCTTTTTCGGAAATGCCCCTGCCTTAAGTTGCCTGAAAACCTTATTAAGGTTGGTTCTTTTGACCTTTGCAAATGCCTTCTTTTCCATAAGTTATTGAGTTAGCCATTTTTCACTTTTTCCCCATTTTTCACTTTTGGGGCATTGAATGTAAAGGTATGTAGTCATATCGAAAAGCCTTTCAATGAAAAAATTTCAATTCTCTTAAAATATTGGATTAAGGCAGAATTTTTGAACGTTATTTTTTAATCTAACGCTTTGCAGCGCATCTACAAGATGTCTTCAATGTGGGGCTATAAATTAGGACAAACTAAAATTGTATTTGAGAAATGGATATTCTTAAATTCGGCAATGAGCAAGAATCAGAAATATCACAGCGAAGCCCACAAGAAGAACTCGGAGGGAGCAAAGGATTATATAGCCCGATCCAAGAAGCAGCCACTTTCATTACAAGACGCGTTGAAGCAGCAAGAGAGGAACAGCAAGGACAACTCAGCCGAAATAAAATAAAATACGCTAAAGAAAATCAGCATTTGATTAAGAATCAAAGCAATGCGAAAAGAACAGAAATACCATAGTGAAGCCCATAAGAAGAATTCCGAGGGAGTATTGAAATACATAGCCGAGAGTAAGAAATCAAAGATAGACTGGACAAAGGAACTAGAACGGTTGAAAACAAACTCTAAAGATTATTCGACTAAATAAATAATAATACAATGACGAAAGAAGAGTTTATCCAACAGCAACAGCAGAATGATTGTGTAAAGTTGGAAGGCTAGTTTAAAACAACCCGAACTTCTTTTTTGTCCGCACAGGAATTGTGCGTGCTTCTTTCACAGTTTTCTTTACTAACCTTAAATCGTCAACGCTTAACTGGCCAATCAAACAATTGGCATCATTTTGCAGTACAGCCAGCAAATCGGTGTACTCCTTTTCATAAACCTTGCTGCAATCCAGAAACGAATCGTGGTCAATATAATCGCGATCTTGTTTTTCAAGTTTTAGATGAAGCTTCTGTAATTCCAGTGTTGGAAAAAGATTGGGATTAATTTCAGAGTTGATGTATAAAGTCCCGATCGCAAGCTTGTCAGCCGAAATGCCCAAGATAACAAATCGTTTTATTTTTTGTGGCTTTGTGTCGGTTACAAAGGTTTTGATAACCGAGCCAACCTTTAAATTAGTTTCAGCAAACTGTTTTCTGAATTCTTCCGAAAACGCATCAGCCAACGGTGGCATGTAACGGCTTTTGATTTTCGAGAACCTCGCTTATGTAACTAAGCATTTGCTCGTTTGCGCCACCTGTGCGTGCAATATCAAAAATGGACATGGTGTCATTTTGATCTGCTCCTTTCCACGCATCATCATGCGACTTATTGGTAAGTAGGCTAAAGGAGAGGGTTTTATTTTCCAGAATGGATTCATTTATACACTCCAACTCTGTTTCTGATAATAATTCAAGATCAAATTCTCCTACTGGTTGAATGTAGTGATTGTCTTTTACTTCTATCAATTTCTTTTCGAATTGGGTATCTACATTAAATGCAAGTTCGTTGCGTAATGCTTGAAGGATATCATAAATTTTTGATGGCACTGGTCCGTTCTTCATGGCAACGAACACGTCACCAAGAATAGAGGCACCATATTTCGCCAAATGCTTTTGTTCAGCGAAGTATAAAATCTTAAACACCTTATGAAAATCGGCTTTCTCTAATTTCTTTGAAATGTAGAGAACCGTGTTAAGGGCTTTTTCACGGTCGAAAACCATAGACTTTGAAATAAATAAATTCGTTATAATAACGCC
The DNA here is from genome assembly GCA_964574945.1 of uncultured Ohtaekwangia sp. Lineage (GTDB taxonomy): Bacteria > Bacteroidota > Bacteroidia > Cytophagales > Cyclobacteriaceae > ELB16-189. Next base: position 19,080 of record CAZNRJ010000023.1, read on the forward strand.
AACTAAGATAAGTTCCTTATAAAGCTAATCAAAAAAAGCCACCTTTTAAGAGTGGCTTCGTTTTGTGGGAGCTGAGGGGTTCGAACCCCCGACCCTCTGCTTGTAAGGCAGATGCTCT
>CAZNRJ010000024.1:0-6676 GCA_964574945.1 uncultured Ohtaekwangia sp.
CATCGCTTTATCATCGCTGGAGCCACGCGCATAATAGTAGCCATCAATTTCTTCAAACTTAAACGGGTCGGTTGACCAATCAACGCGCGGGGCTTCCACTACATCAAGGTGTGCAAGCAACAATAGAGGCTTTCGTTTTCCACTTCCCTTTAAACGAGCAACAATGTTTCCTTTGTTTTCGGCTGCCCCACCAAGAAAGATATCACTATCAGAAAACCCGGCTGCTTTCAATCGGGCAGCCACCGCTTCAGCCGCTTTAGTGGTACTCCCCGTTGAGTGGGTAGTATTGATCTCGATCATCTCTTTGAATATTTCGCGCGTAAGCTTTTGATCCGCTTGCGCTGATGCCGACTCTGAAAAAATTAAAACCACCAGTAAAAGCAATAGAACACAGGCTTTGGAATTCATAAGCTTTGGATTTAGGGTTTTAGAATTCCCAATGTAATCAGAAAACTTCGTGCACAAGCTATCGCAATTTCAATTTTTTATGTGTGGAATCATTCTGGTGTTTAGTGGAAAAACGAATGCGTGAAAAGCGCCTGTTAAAGTTAAGCTCACATGTGGAAGCTTCATACAAGATGAAGTGCGAGCTAACAGGATTCTATAGTACCATTACTATTTGCTCAACCGGGGTTTCCCCTAAAAAGGACTTTACAAATTTTCTTTCTTTAGAGTAGACATAGATGGCAGGTGTGGGTATCGAGCCAAAGTTCATATACACGTCCGGTCCTTCTGCCCTGCCAAACCTTATGTTTGGTTGATTATCCAATTGATATTCGCGTGCGAACTGTAAAATGTTTTGTTCCGGATCGGAAGCAATAAATTGAAGTGTATATCCTTTAAATGATTCTAAATTCTCGTGAATTGATTTGGCCTCGCGCTGGCAATGATCACAATCCGTATTAAATAAAATAAGCACCGATGCGGGCGGTAAATCACGGGTGGTGGCAGCCGTACCATCTAAGTTTTTAAATGACAAATACGGAAGTTCGTTTACTTCCTTCTTCACCACAGGTTCTTTCTTTTCGGGTTTGCTGCAATCTGTTAACAGGAAAATAAAGAGTAACAGGAATAAGTTTTTCTTAATCATACGGAGTGCAACGAAGCTCGTGTCCTCTTTTTTAAAGATTTGATTCATTCTTTTAGGGTTAATTGAAACATGCTTATGTTGAGCGTAGTGGCGGCTAAACAAAAAATTTCAACGCGAAGTAAATAACTAAAAACAGTAAACCGGAAGTTCCGTAGAGTTGAATTACTTTTTTCCTGTTCTGCACATCTTCCCACCACAACATAATCCACGGCTTTATGAGCCCGAGTACCATAAATAAAAATGACGTAAGGCTTATCAGCAAAAATAACAACCGCACATAATACATGGTTGCAAAGTTACGCTTACTTTATTATTTCCTTCTCATCCTTGGCCTGTGTCCTCACAGGTCAAAAAATTAAAATAACAACTTCCTTGGCTTGTGTCCCCACGGGCCAAAAAATTAAAATTATAACTGGGGCTCTGAGCAAATCCCTTATCCTTGGCTTGTGTCTTCACAAGCCAGGAAATTAAAACTATAACTCAAGCACTAAGTAAATCAACACCATATTTCATCCTTGGCTTGTGTCCCCACAAGCCGAAAAAATCAAAACTATAAACTCATGCCTAACCAAATCCCCCTTCCCTGACATGTGTCCTCACATGCCAGAAAATTAAAATCGCAAACTCAGGCGCTAAACAAATCCACACTATATTTGCGACCTGTTTTCAAGACTGAGGAGTGAAGGCGCATGATTTTCTTTCCATTTATCGTGCGGACAGCCTGGTGCAGACGCTGGCCGAGGGGATTCGTGCGTCCGCTCACCGAAGCGCCATGCACGTAGGCGGGCCCGCTCACCGAAGTGGATCACATACAGATGAATCCAATCATTCAAACATTCATATTAAAGGCCTGCATGGAAGCTTGGATGCTGTCATTTTTGCTTCAGTCGTAAAAAGTGTTCGGGCTTCGCATGTCCTTATTGCACAAGATAAAGAAGAAGCTTCTTATTTGTTAAATGACCTTCAAAATCTGCTGGGCGAAAAAGAGGTTCTCTTTTTCCCGATGTCATACAGGCGCCCTTATGAATACAGCGAGATTGAGAACGCCAATATTCTTATGCGCTCGGAGGTTCTCAATCAAATCAGTAATCATCCGGATGGAAATGTAATTGTTACCTATCCTGAAGCCATTTCAGAAAAAGTCATTAATAAGAAGTCGCTGTCCACAAATACATTTCTTATTAAGAAGGGGGAAGTCCTTGATTTGAGTTTCCTCGAAGAGTTCCTCCACAGTTTTGATTTTGAAAAAACTGATTTTGTATTTGAAGCCGGGCAGTTTGCTATTCGTGGCGGAATTATTGATGTGTTCTCGTTTGCCCACGAGCTTCCGTACCGGATTGAGCTTTTTGGTGAAGAGGTTGAAAGCATTCGAAGTTTTGATCCCGGCTCGCAACTTTCGGTGGATGTGTTGGATAAAATAAGCCTGATGCCCAACGTGCAAACCAGGTTGGTTCAGGAAGAACGGCAATCCTTTTTCGATTTTATTTCTCCTTCTGCGCGGATCTGGATAAAAGATGCTGAACTCACCAAAGATATTGTTGATACGTGCTTCCAAAAAGCAACGGCATCATTTGATCAAATCCTCCGCGAAAGCGGTCAAACAAAAGTTGTGTTAGAGCCTGCCCAGCTTTTCAATACAGCAGAAACATTACTCAAGAGCTTTAAAAGTTTAGCGTGTATTGAGTTTGGATCGAAATTCTATTTTGAAAGTTCTGCCGTTTTCGAATTCCGCTCCTCTGCCCAGCCATCCTTCAATAAAAATTTTGAATTGCTTGCCGCTGATTTATTGGAACATCAAAGTCAGGGGTTTGGAAATTTTATTGCAGCCGAACAACCCCGGCAAGTGGAGCGCCTGCATGGAATCTTTGAAGAGATTCATCCCGAACTAAAATTTCAATCCCTTGCGTTTTCACTTTGGAAAGGTTTTGTAGATCCGCTGGTAAAAGTGGTTTGTTATACGGACCATCAAATCTTTGAGCGCTTTTATAAGTATCGTCAAAAAGAAAAGTTTTCAAAATCGAAAGCGCTAACCTTTCGGGAATTGCAAACCCTGCAACCCGGAGATTTTGTTACCCACATCGATTACGGCATTGGCAAGTTTGCCGGCCTTGAAAAAAAAGTGGTTGATGGCAAAGAGCAGGAAGCGATTCGCCTTGTTTTTCGCGATGATGATTTGTTGACCGTAAGCATCCACGCGCTTCATAAGATTTCAAAATATTCGGGTAAGGATGGATCCCCGCCCTCCATCAGTAAACTGGGCAGTGGCGAGTGGGAGAGCAAAAAAGCGAAGGCAAAGAAGAAAGTCAAAGACATTGCCAAAGAGTTAATCAGTCTTTATGCAAAGCGCAAAGGCGCTCCGGGCTATGCGTTTAATGAAGATAGTTTCCTTCAGGCTGAATTAGAATCTTCTTTTATTTATGAAGACACTCCCGACCAGGCGAAAGCCACCGAAGATGTAAAACGCGATATGCAAAAGCCACATCCTATGGATCGGTTAGTGTGTGGTGATGTTGGCTTTGGCAAAACGGAAGTGGCAATTCGCGCTGCATTCAAAGCTGCTACCGAAGGCAAGCAGGTAGCGGTGTTGGTACCCACTACCATATTGGCTATGCAACATTTCCGCACTTTTTCTGAGCGACTGGCCGACATGCCCGTAAAGATTGATTATGTGTCGCGGTTCAAAACGACTGCCGAAATCAAAAAAATAATCGGTGAAGTAAAAGACGGAACCATCAACATAATTATTGGTACACACCGGGTGGTAAGTAAGGATGTTGTGTTTAAGGATTTAGGATTATTAATTATTGATGAAGAACAAAAGTTTGGTGTTAAAGTAAAAGACCGGCTTAAAGAATTGAAAGTAAATGTGGATGTGCTTACGCTAACCGCTACACCCATTCCGCGCACGTTACATTTTTCTTTAATGGGCGCCCGCGATTTGAGTATTATCAGCACGCCTCCGCCTAATCGTCAACCCGTAACAACTGAGCTTCATACCTTCGAAGAAACTATCATTCGGGATGCCGTAAGCACCGAATTACGAAGAGGCGGCCAGGTGTTTTTTGTACACAACCGCATTAGTGATATTGATCAGTTGGCCAACACTATTTTTAAGTTAGTGCCCGACTCGCGCATTGGGGTTGCTCACGGCCAAATGGATGGTGATAAGTTAGAGAAGGCAATGGTAAAATTCATTGAAGGCGAATACGATGTTCTTGTTTCTACAAACATCATTGAGTCGGGTCTTGATATACCTAACGCCAATACGATTATCATTAACCAGGCTCACATGTTTGGGTTAAGCGATTTACACCAGATGCGCGGGCGCGTTGGGCGATCGAATAAAAAAGCGTTCTGTTATTTACTTACTCCGCCAAGTTCTGTTTTGTCCTCCGATTCGCGAAAGCGACTTGCAGCCTTAGAGGAGTTTTCGGAATTAGGTGATGGATTCAAAGTTGCCATGCGTGACCTTGATATTCGTGGAGCAGGAAATTTATTGGGTGCCGAACAAACCGGTTTTATCACCGATTTAGGATTTGACACCTATCATAAAATTTTGGATGATGCCATTCAGGAACTAAAAGAAACAGACTTTAAAGAATTGTTTGCCGAAGAACTTTCCGCGAAAGCGAAATTAATTGTGCCCGACTGCAGCATTGAAACTGACTTGGAAATTTTAATCCCTGATACGTATGTGAATAATACCAGCGAGCGGCTTCAGCTTTATGCAAGCCTTGATAATGTTAAAGACGAAGAGCGGCTTAAAAGTTTTAAAGAATCCTTGCGCGATCGCTTTGGCCCAATTCCAGAATCGGTAGAACAATTGATAAACTCCGTTCGCCTGCGCTGGATTGGTGAATCGCTTGGGTTTGAAAAAATCAGTCTTAAGAATGAAAAACTACGCGCCTATTTCTTATCCGGTAGCGATGAATATTTTAAATCAGAAACATTCGGAAAAATTTTAGCTTTTGTTCAGGCCAACAGCAAGCGCTGCCGCATGAAGGATGGCATGGGTAAGCTAATCCTTACTATAGAAAATATTCCAACTGTAGATTTGGCCATTGCATTGCTTGAACCACTCTACCCATATACTATTAAATCGCTCAACGAAATACCCACGGTATAAGGATCCAGCTCTTCAAACTTATTAAAGGCATTTATACCCAACACCTTTTTCAATAACGTTGAGTAATGAACCTCAATGAAGAACCCTCCATAATGATAAAGGTGAGACTTAATGGTTCCTGTTTCCCGCGATAAAAGATAGTCAGAACAATAGATTATCAGGTCGCACTTGCTTTCAAAAGTGGATACATTAAAGTCGTGAACGGAGATCATCATGCTTTGAGTTAAAGCCTGACCACATGAAAATGGTGTACCAACGCGTCTGGCGATCAGAATTTGAGCAATTCCGCATATTTTATACCCAATGGCGGAAAGTCTCTCCCATTTTGGCCTTGAATACTATTGCCCGGTTTACAGCGTTAAGCAATCGGTTTCCGTTTGCTACCTCTATTAAGGATTTAGCAAAAAAACGCTACCCTTTGGAAAACATTGATTTATCTATTTATATTAGCGGTTACTTTTATGTATAACCAAAAGCAAATGAAGTATTTCAAGTCTCTCCTGTTCTTAGTTGCGCTCTCCATGCTGGTTTCATCGTGCTTTCTCCGGAAGGGCGGTAAGCCAACTGCCCAAAACCCTGGTCAGATTAGTACTGCAACAGGGTTAAAGTATACCCGCGATGCAGCAGAGGGTTTTCCGGTAAATGAATACCGCTCACAGCCCGATGCGCCCAATATGGTATTTATTGAGGGTGGCCGCACAGTGTTAGGTTCCTTTGAGGAGGATGTTATGTCTTACAGGGATAATATTGAGCGCACGGTATCAGTAGCTTCCTTCTATATGGACGAAACCGAGATCGCCAACATTCACTGGCTTGAATATCTTTATTTTCTATCTGTAGATTCTACCAAGATTGATGGCGGAAAGGCATATTCACTTGCTTTGCCCGATACTTTGGTATGGCGCTCCAACCTTGCCTTTAACGATCCTTACGTAGATCATTATTTAAGATATCCTGGTTTCCGTTACTTCCCAGTGGTGGGTGTTAAGTGGAAACAAGCAAATGCATATTCTGTGTGGAGAACTGCCAAAGTAAATGCCGACTTAGCTGAAAAGGCCGGAGTTGCTGCCCCTGAGTCAGGTGCCGGTCGTATTCCTTTGGAGTCTGGTGTTGTAATTCCTGCTTACCGGCTGCCAACTGAAGCTGAGTGGGAGTACGCTGCACAAGCGCTTATTGGAACACAGTGGTTAGATGAAATGCAAAACTTTAACCGGATTTATCCCTGGGATGGTCATGCGTTGCGTAATCCTTACGGAAAGCAAATGGGTTCATTCCTTGCCAACTTTAAGAGAGGCCGGGGTGACTATGCCGGTATTGCCGGAAGGTTGAATGATGGTGCATTGATCACTACTTACATTTATGAATTCCCTCCTAACGATTATGGTTTATATAACATGGCCGGTAACGTAAGCGAGTGGGTACAGGATGTGTATCGCCCCCTTTCACATCAGGATTTTGAT
>CAZNRJ010000024.1:6686-19134 GCA_964574945.1 uncultured Ohtaekwangia sp.
CCTTAACCCTATTCGCAGGGATGACTTTATTGACAGCCATAGCGAATACAGGAACCGTTATACCAAGGTTGAAAAGGATTCAACAGTAACGATGCCCGATGGCACAACAAAAAATATTAGGTCCTACGATTATGTTAAGAATCCTCAAGGGTTTATCTCGTTGATCTCCGATAAAGTGCGTGTTTACAAAGGCGGTTCATGGAAAGATGTTGCTTATTGGATGTCTCCCGGTACCCGCAGGTTCTTAGATGAAGATTCAGCTACTGCAACCATTGGTTTCCGTTGCGCAATGATCCGTGCCGGATCAAACTGGTAAGAAATACTAAACTGAAATTTATAAACCCTGACCCTTATAAAGTCAGGGTTTTTTATTGTGCTTCTGCCAGGCAGGCCATGCTTAATTCGCTGCAACCCGCATCGATCAAATGCTTGCCGCACGCTTCAAGCGTTGCTCCGGTTGTGATTACATCATCCACCAATAAGATTCTCGCGCCCTTTATTTTTTCTGCTTGTCGAATATTAAACACGTCTTTCACATTGTCCCACCGCTCTACTCTTGATTTTTTTGTTTGGGTAGTGGTGCTGACTTTTCGTGTACTAATGGATTCATCCCACGGGATACCAAGCGAGTTACTCAGGCCTTCCGCAAAGCAAGCACTTTGATTATATCCTCTTTTGCGCTTCCTGCTTTCGTGCAGGGGTACAGGAATAATAAGATCAAATTTGTTTGCAAAACCCGCATCGAATAATTCTTTGCCATAGATTTTGCCTAAGCGAACTCCAACTTCAGGATGATTGCCATATTTTAATTGGTGCAGCAAGTGCTGCACGATACCTGTCTTTCTGAATTTCAAAAATGCCATTACGTGTTGCACCGGTAATCGGCCCATCATTCTTAGTTGAATGGGGTTTTCACTATCCAGGTGGTCTCCTGTTTTGGGTAAGTCACGAATGCACCGGGTGCATAATATTTCTTCGCCTTTATATAATGCCAGGGAACAACCTAAGCAGTAATTCGGATAGAATAATGAAATAAAGTCCCGGCCTAAGTCAATGGCCGTACTAACTACATTTGATTTAATCCGAATAGACCTCATCTTTGAGGGGAAGAAATTAATAGCTATGAACCTGGTAGAGCAATTTAATGAATACCGCGGCAAAATGAATGAGAAAATTCTTGAGGCCGATAACCTGATCATCAAACGAATTTTCAATTTAGATACCAACGCTTATCAGGCCGGTGCGCTGGATGTAAAATCAAAGGAACTTATAGGGCTTACCTGTTCGCTGGTTTTGCGATGCGATGATTGTGTAAAATATCATTTAGGTAAGTGCCGCGAAGTTGGCTTTTCAACTGCCGAAGTGCATGAAGCGATGGGTGTTGCTACATTGGTAGGAGGTACCATTGTTATACCACACCTTCGCAGGGCATTTGAATATTGGGAAGAACTGGCAAAATCATAGAGGCATGTTTAAACGCGATTTAGATCTTGAACGCAAATGGCAAGCCCTATTGGGCGAAATGGAGCGTCTTCTTGAAAAGAAGCCGAAGGACCTGAATGGCGTTCTTTACATAATTGGGGTTCAGGAGTTAGGCAAAGGCCCAAAGGTCTTTTCAAAAGAGGAGAAGCAAGATCTTATGCACATTGCTATTTGCAAAGTGTTAAGCGTTGCCGGCTACTACGAACTGGAAGGGCTTGATGCGGATGGCTGGCCACACTGGAAATTAATTAAGAAACTCCCGCATTTTGATTTATTGGAACAAGAGAAGCTTCTGAAAATGCACGTGCTGGAATATTTCGAGAAAGAGTACGAATGGTTTTTCCCAGATTCAAAAATCCCGTCATAAGCGGTTTGTCTTAAGGCTTCAACTCTGTTATCTTAGTCGATTAAAACTATCTTTAAGATAAGTTCGTTTCAACAGAAGCATGGCTGAGGGAATCAATCAAATTGATGATAAAATTAACTCCTTTACAAAAAGGTATTATCTCAATTTGCTAATTCGGGGCTCAATCTTATCGCTCTCCATTCTACTTGCTTATTTCCTGATAGCCTCTCTTATTGAATACAATTTATGGTTAGGCAAAACGGGGCGCTTTTTAATTTTCTCTTCCTTTCTTTTCGTGGCCGGTTTCTCAATGCTTCGCTTCTTAAGAGAGCCTTTGGCCTGGTGGATTTACAAAAAAGGACTTCGTAAAGAAGAAAGCGCGCAACTGATCGGTCGGTTTTTTCCGGATGTTTCCGATAAGCTTCTAAATCTTATCCAGCTTGCTTCCATCCAAAATAGAAGCGCCTTAGCGGATGCCGGCATTGCACAGCGAACTTTATCTATGCGCGACATCCATTTTGAAGAGGCCATCGACCTGAAAGAGAATAAGAAGTACGCAAAATATTTAGCCATTCCGTTTTTGTTAATCCTTGTGTTGATGATCATCAACCAGGGAATTTTTACCCAAAGCGCTAATCGGATTGTCAGGTTCAACCAGGAGTTTACCCCGCAAGCCCCTTTTCAATTTGTACTTCAAGACCCGGCCTTGCTTGCATTTTTCAATGAAGACTTTACGCTGCGAATAAAGCTTGAAGGCACCGCATTGCCTGGTGCCGTTTATATTGTTTCGGATGGTGGCCAACGTTGGAAAATGGAAGGTGCAGGAGCTGGCTTGTTTACTTATACTTTTGAAAACATTCAAAACGAAATTGATTTTCAATTGGAAGGTTCTGGCTTTTTTTCAGACGCTCATAAAATTCAACTCGTAAGCAGACCCGAACTAACCCAGCTAAAAATAACACTGGATTATCCTGGTTATTTAGGATTGAAGATGCAAGAGTTAAACAATGCGGGCAATCTTGAAATACCCGAAGGCACAAAAGTGACCTGGAAAATCGGGGCTGCCCATGCACAAAATGCCATTATGCAATTCTCATCGCAAGAAGGTGAAAATGATATGCAACTTATTGATAAAGAGTCATTTATGTTTAGTAAGGGCTTTAAAAACCCCGATGATTATTCTATTGTTTTAGAGAACGATCAAAGCAAAAATAAAGACCGCATTAATTATTCCATTCGCATCATTAAAGACCAATACCCCCAGGTTGTTGTTGACAATCTTCAGGACTCTGTACTTTTTAAATCAATTATGCTTGGCGGATCGGTAAGTGATGATTATGGCATCACGGCACTTTCGTTAAATTATCACATTGTAAAAGGAGCAAAAGAGCTTCCTGCAAAGCACAAATCGATTACTATTGCCTCGCGGCAGCAACAACAAAATTTCTTTTATAAATGGCGGATTGATTCGCTCGGCTTAGAACCGGGCGATAAACTTTTCTATCACCTTCAGGTGTGGGATAACGATGGGGTGAACGGAAGAAAATCTTCGCGCAGTGCGAGCTATGTTTTCTCCCTTCCCGGTGAAGAAGAAATCAAAGCTGAAATTTCCAGGTCGCAGCGGTCGGCTCAAAACAAAGCTGATCAAAGTTTGAAGAAAGCAAAGGACCTGAAACAATCTATTGACGATGCCCAGGAAAAATTAAGAGGGAAACAAAACCTGGACTGGCAGGATAAAAAGATGCTGGAAGATTTAATCAAGCAAAAGGAAAAATTGGATGAAACCATTACCACACTTCAAAAAGAAAATGCATTGCTTGAGCAGAAGAAGCAAAGTTTCTCAGAAGAAAGCCAACGGATAAAAGAAAAGTCGGACCAGATTCAAAAATTGATGGATGAGCTTTTGGATGAAGAAACCAAAAAACTTTTCAGAGAACTTGAAAAAATGCTGCAGGAAAATGCAGATGTAAACCAGATCCAAAAAATGTTAGATAAGATGGATCGCAAAGAAATCAATTTGGAAAAAGAGTTGGAACGCACGCTCGAGTTATTCAAGCAACTTCAATATGATTATAAATTAGAGCAAGCCATCGAAACCCTGAAAGAGCAAACTGAGAACCAGGAAAAACTTTTAGAAAAAACCGAAGAGCTGGCCGGAGATAAAAAGGAAAACAAGGATAAGGGAAAGAACGATAAGCCGGATACTGGCGAAAAGGAGAGCGGCAAAGACGAAAAGTCAAGCCCTGAAGAGTTGGCCAAAGAGCAAGAAAAACTAAAAAGCGAATTCGATCAGTTCAAAAAGCAACTGGAGGAACTGGATAAGTTAGGCGAGGAGCTGGATAAATCTTCGCAAACCCCTGACAAGGATGATCAGGGTGAGGTGGAAGAATCACAAAAGGAAAGTAAGGAGTCGCTGGAGAAAGGCGAACCAAAGAAAGCTGCCCAACAGCAAAAAAAGGCAGTCTCAAAAATGAAGGAAATGCAAAAGGCCATGGAAGGAATGCAGAGTTCTATGGAAATGGAAATTGACCAGGCCAATCTTGAAAGCCTTCGCCAAATCATCCACGGATTGATAAAGCTTTCTTACGACCAGGAAAGTTTAATAAAAGAGTTTGGCCCCATCCAGCAAACAGACCCCAAGTATATTCAGCTTTCGCAGAACCAATTAAAGATCAAAGATGATTCTAAAGTGCTGGAAGACAGCTTGTTATCTCTTTCAAAGAAGGATGCGTTTATGGGTTCTGTCGTAACGCGCGAGATTGGGGAACTCAATGATCATTTGGATAAATCGGTGCTCAACATTAAGGAAAGAAGGAAGCCAAACGCGAGCACCGAAATGCAGTTGTCCATGACAAGTATTAACAACCTGGCACTAATGCTCGATGATCATTTTGACATGATGATGAATATGATGGCCAATGCTAAGCCTGGGAAAGGGAAGAAGCCCGGAAGTCAAAGCCTGGGAAAAATTCAAGAGCAGTTAAACAGGCAGATGGAAGAAATTAAAAATGGTGGCGGTAAAAGCGGCCGGCAACTTTCTGAAGAATTTGCAAGGATGGCTGCTGAGCAAGAAAGGATACGCAGGGCCCTTCAGGAAATGCAGGAAAAAATGAAACAAGAGGGGGGTAAGATGCCTGGTGGTGATTTACCCGGAAAAATGGAACAAACTGAAATGGATTTAGTTAATAAGCAGATAACAGAACAAACTATCCAGCGGCAAAAAGAAATCCTTACAAGATTGCTTGAGGCTGAGAAGTCAATGCGTGAACAAGATCAGGATGAAGAGCGCAAAGGGGAGACGGCAAAGGACTACGCAAACGAAATACCCCGCGCTTTTGAGGAATATTTAAGATTAAAAGAAAAAGAAGTAGAATTGCTGAAAACCGTGCCACCCAAACTATTTCCATATTACAAGCAGGAGGTTGGTGAATACTTTAAGCGAATTAAAACCCAAGAACTAAACTGAGTAGTGGGCATGAATAATATAAGTATCGAAATCCCCTCGCTTTCTGAGAACATCAGGATGATAGAAAGCTTCATCGATAATGCGAAGGAGAAGTATCATCTCAATGATGATATCTATGGAAATATCATGATTGCCGTTACTGAAGCCGTTAACAATGCGATCAAGCACGGAAATAAAGGTGATTCTCAAAAAAATGTCTCTTTAGCCCTTATTTTGGATGACAGTAGAATTCGCTTTCGGGTTGAAGACGAAGGCAGTGGTTTTGATTTTCACAATCTCCCTGATCCCACAGCTCCTGAAAACCTTGAAAAGCCCGGTGGCCGGGGAATATTTTTAATGAAACACCTGGCAGACGAGGTTGATTTCTCTGAGCAGGGAAAAATTGTTGAACTCTGCTTTTATATGAATTGATGGGTTCCATCCATTTTTTCACCGAAGACATTACCTACTCCGTAATAACACCCAGAAAAACTGCTTCCTGGATAAAGACAGTAATCAAAAAAGAAAAGGCTATTCTGTCTGAAATAAACTACATCTTCTGTTCCGATAAGTATCTCCTTTCCCTTAATCAGCAGTTTCTCAATCATAATACCTTTACCGACATCATAACCTTTAATAATTCCACTCAAAAGAGAATTTTGGCTGCGGACATCTATGTAAGTGTAGAACGGGTAAAGGAGAATGCGGACAAATTCAATGTTTTGTTTGAGGATGAGATCCACAGGGTGATGATCCATGGCGTTTTGCATCTTTTGGGCTTTAAGGACAAAAAAGTTGCTGAAAAAGCCCTCATGCGCAAAAAAGAAGAAGCTTGCCTATCTTTGCGCAAATAGTTTCACGTGGAACATCCTGAAATAAAAGGATAACGGTGTTTCACGTGGAACATAATCTATTACCATGTTTCCAGAGTATGATGTTATAGTTGTGGGTGCCGGTCATGCCGGATGTGAGGCTGCTGCCGCTGCTGCCAACATGGGTTCTAAGGTTCTATTAGTAACGATGAACATGAACACAATTGCCCAAATGTCTTGCAATCCGGCAATGGGAGGGGTGGCTAAAGGGCAAATTGTTAGGGAAATTGATGCTTTGGGCGGTTACTCAGGCATAATCTCAGATAAGTCAATGCTTCAGTTCAGGATGCTAAATCTATCAAAAGGGCCTGCTATTTGGAGCCCAAGAACACAAAATGACAGGATGCGTTTTGCGGAAGAGTGGCGATTAGCCCTTGAAAACACTTCCAATATAGATTTTTGGCAGGAGATGGTGAGTGGCCTGCTCATAAAAGACAAAAGGGTTGTTGGGGTAAAAACTGCCCTTGGTCTCGAAATAAGAAGCAAATCAGTGGTGCTTACCAACGGAACATTCCTCAACGGAAAGATTCATATCGGTGAGAAAAACTTTGGCGGGGGCAGGGCGGCTGAGCGATCGGCCACTGGAATAACCGAACAACTGATTGAATTAGGCTTTGAATCCGGAAGAATGAAAACCGGAACGCCACCAAGGATTGACGGGCGCTCACTCAATTACTCAGTTATGGAAGAACAACCAGGGGATGAAAATCCTGGAAAGTTTTCATACTCTGATACTGAGCCATTAAAAAGGCAATTAAGCTGCTGGATCACTTATACTAATAGCGATGTCCATAAAGAGCTTGAAAAGGGCTTCGATCAGTCTCCTATGTTCCAGGGAAGAATTAAGGGGCTTGGTCCAAGATACTGCCCTTCCATTGAGGATAAGATAAACCGGTTTGCCGAGCGTGAGCGTCATCAAATATTTGTAGAGCCTGAGGGATGGAACACAGTAGAGATATATGTGAATGGATTTTCAACTTCTCTTCCAGAAAATATTCAGTATCAGGCACTTACAAAAATTCCAGGCTTTGAAAAGGCCAAGATGTTCCGTCCAGGCTATGCGATCGAGTACGACTACTTTCCGCCAACGCAATTAAAAACAAGTTTAGAGACTCAACTAATTGATAATCTGTACTTTGCAGGTCAAATCAATGGAACAACCGGCTACGAAGAAGCCGCATGCCAGGGACTCATGGCGGGAATTAACGCTCACAATAAAGTAAATGAAAAGGATCCTTTTCTATTAAAGAGATCGGAAGCATACATTGGGGTGTTGATTGATGATCTTGTAAACAAAGGCACACAAGAACCTTACAGGATGTTTACCTCGCGGGCTGAGTATCGCATTCTTCTTCGACAAGATAATGCGGACATTCGACTGACAGAGATTGGACATAAACTTGGTCTTGCCAGCGATGAAAGATTTGAACGGGTTACTGAAAAGAAAAAACAAATCGCTGCTCTTTCAAAAGAACTAAAGGAAATGCGCGTATCACCTGCATTAGTAAATGATGAACTTACAAAACTTAACACAACAACGCTAACAGAAAAAACTCCCGCAGTCACTTTGTTGAGAAGACCACAAATCGGGATGAACGATCTGAAACAAATTGATGCAACACTAAAATCTAAATTGGACAATTACTCAGACGAAATTCTTCAACAGGTTGAGATTGATTTGAAATATGAATCCTACATTGAGCGTGAGCAAAAGATGGCCGAGAAAATTGAGAGCCTTGATCTCTATAAAATAAAATCTGATTTTGATTACGACCGGGTAAAGGCGCTGTCTTCCGAAGCTCGCGAAAAACTAAAACGCATCCGGCCCGAAACGATTGGGCAAATGTCACGCATCAGCGGAGTATCACCTGCAGATGTTTCTATTCTAACGGTCTATCTCGGCAAGTAATGACATTAGAATCCGTTTTAGTTTGTCCAATTTGTGATGCCCAGTCTTTTCACCCATTACTAACTACCCGCGACTACACCGTATCCCAAAAAGATTTTCATCTGCAACAATGTAGCTCATGCAGCTTTGTTGTTACAAGTCCACGCCCTGATCAAAACTCTATTTCAGACTTCTATAAATCAGAAAAGTATATTTCTCACTCGGGTGGAAGAAAAACATTAATGGATAAGATTTATATCCGGGCCCGAAGCATCACGCTGAAATGGAAACATGAATTAATTTCTCAATACAAACAAGACGGAAAGATTCTGGACTATGGCTGCGGAACCGGGGAGTTCCTCCAATTCATTCAAACAAAAAACTGGAAAGTAAGCGGGGTAGAGCCTTCCAAAACCGCTCGGGACAAAGCACTCGAAATCACAAAGACAGGAATTTTCGAAGATTTAAACTCGACAAACGATAAGTTTGATGCAATCACCCTTTGGCATGTGCTTGAACACATTCACGACCTGAATGAAAAAATTGATGAGCTTATCACTCATTTGAATAATGATGGCATAATTTTTATAGCTGTTCCGAATCATGAATCAGGGGATGCTAAAAAATATGGAAGCTACTGGGCCGGGTATGACGTACCCCGGCATCTTTGGCATTTCTCGCAAAGCAACATGAAGCAGCTACTTAACAAACACGGCCTGGCATTTATCAAAACAGAACCCATGAAGCTGGATTCGTATTATGTTTCCATGTTAAGTGAAAACTACAAGTATCCCAATGCTTCATCCCTGGTTTCCATGACAAAATCTTTCTTTTCAGGATTTCAATCAAACTATCGCGCCAGCAAAACGGGTTCTTATTCCAGTCTTATTTACATAGCTAAGCGCTCATGAAACTAAGCAACACGTTATTTGTTCTAACCCTCTCGATTCTTGCCGGATGCGCAAGCGTAACCACGCCAACCGGAGGGCCCAAAGATGAAACTCCGCCAGAGCTAATTGAATCAAATCCTACAAACGGCCAGAAAAATTTCAAAGGCAAATCAATTGAACTAATCTTTAACGAAGACCTTAAACTCAAAGACCCGAAAGAGGAAATCCTGATCAGTCCATCACCCGGAAAAAACAATACTTACACTGTTAAGAAAAACAAAGTAATCATTGAACCTGAAAATCCCTGGGAAGAAAACACAACGTATAGCATTAATTTCAGGGAAGGCATCCAGGATATTACAGAAGGAAACCCTGCCGAAAACCTCCGGCTTGCGTTTAGCACGGGAGAGACCATTGATTCCTTAAGCATTGAAGGAAACGTTGGGCTTACGTTCTCAGAAAAAATCCCCGAAAAAATAACTGTTGCGCTTTACCAAAGTGACACATTCAATATCTTCAATCACACGCCAACTTATTTTACAAAAATAAATAAGGATGGTTTCTTCTCCATCCAAAACCTGAAAGGCGGGCAATACTATGTCTACGCTTTTGAGGATAAAAACAAAAACCTGAAAGTTGAGAGTAAAACTGAAACATTTGGTTTCCTCTCCACCCCAATCTCACTTGCAGAAAACAAAGATTCGCTTAAAATAAATCTCATTATGGTTGATGCCAGGCCGCCAGCCCTTACCAGCATCAGACATACGAGCGAAACAAGTCTGATTCGAATAAATAAAAACGCGGATTCAATCAGGATAGAACTTGCCGATAAATCAAAAGCGCTTCCCACCTTTGGCGATAAATTAAGCGAACTGATCTTTTACCACGCATTTGAAAACAATGATTCCATTAAGGTAAATCTATTTATGATCGACAGCGTACAGCAATCCCTGGACACCACCTTTTATCTTAAAAGAACGGAAACAAAAGTTGCTAAGGAAGGATTCAGTCTAAAAGAGATCTACAGCAATTATAACCTTCAAACCAAAAAGTTTAAACACACCATCTCGTTCAACAAACCCATAGCCGAAATAAATATAGACAGCATCTACATCAAGATAGATTCACTGACCATCATTCCTTTTACTAAAAAAGATTTATCCATTGATACGCTCTATCACACTTTTTCGCTGGAAACGAGAATCGAAATACCAAAAGAAAAAGAAAATCAAACCGACAAGTCAAAGAAAAAAGAAAAGCCATACTTAAGAATTGGCAAAGGAGCAGTGATTTCATACCAGGCGGATAGCTCAAAATCGATCACAAAAGAAATTACTATTCTCAAAGAAGACGACACCGGGTTTGTATCCGGAAAAATACAGACCAATCAAAAAAACTTTATCATACAGCTCTTAACATCAAATGATATCCTGATCAGCGAATTAAGGAATCAAAAAGAATTCAGTATAAAATATCTAAGACCAGACACTTACAAAGTCAGGATCATTATTGATTCAAACGGTAATGGAAAATGGGATGCCGGCAACTTCCTTCAAAAAACAGAACCTGAGAAAATCATACTCTATAAATCCGAAGAAAATAAATATACTTTCCCGATCAGGGCAAATTGGGAATACGGGCCTTTGGTGATAAAGTTCTGAATAACTTGTTCACATCTGTTAATAACTTAATAAAATCACAAAATCACCGCTCCGACCGAGCATCACCCAAAATGATTGTTTATAAACCAACAATCCAAAACATTTATCCACCGCTTGTTAATTAGTTAAATCCGGAATCCACAAAATCCGGAAAATGAAGATAAATTGATAGTATCTTCGTATTTATCAAAAAATAGCAGTATCCAAACAAAGCAGTATCCACAAAGTGTTAACTTCCGTTTAAGCATCAGAGATCTATCCACAAATGCACACGAATAATAACTATTACATTAAATATATATATATAATAATAAGAATACAGGCTCTGTTCTTATGTGGATTGATTATGCAACCCGCATTTGGACAAGACGTGCAAGAGATACAAATTGCCAACGAATACAATTTAAAAGGCCAAAAAGAAAAGGCGCTTTCGTTGTATGAACAATTAGCTAAAAAAAATGAAAATGTTCCGCTTATTCACACTAACTATCTCAACCTGTTACTCGATGTTGGAAATTTTAACAAGGCCGAAGATTACGTGGAGCGCCTCATCAAACGCGATGGCAGGCTTACCTACAAACTTGATCTCGGTGTTATTTATGTTCGTTCGGGAGACATCGTTAAAGCGGATAAGTATTTCAAAAATTTAATAAAATCCCAGTCGGACGATGCCTATAAGCTCAAAACAACTTCAGATTATCTTGCCTCACGCAACCTTATAAATTATTCCATTGATGCTTTGCTGCAAGCACGGTCAGCATCCGGTAGTTCTACACTTTACACACTTGAGTTAGCAAACCTTTACCGTATCTCAGGCAAGCGCGACCAAATGGTTGAGGAATACCTGAACTACGTAACACAAACACCGGCCAATATTTCGTATGTAAAAAACCTGATGCAGATTTTACTTACCAAGCCGGAAGAGTTAGAGAGCTTAGAAAAATTACTGTACGACCGCGTTCAAAAAAATCAAAACTCTGAAGTGTATGTTGATTTGTTGATTTGGGTAAACTTGCAACAGAAAAATTTTTATGGAGCCTTTGTTCAATCGCGCGCCTATGATAAGCGATTTAAAAAAGACCAATCCAAAACATTGGAGATAGCGCACATCGCACTTAACAATAAAGATTTTGCGAATGCAGATAGAAGCTTTTCGTTCGTGATAAAAGAGTATGCAAATACTGTAAATGAATTGCCTGCCCGGCTTGGATTGATACAAACCAGGGAGGCGAAAGTCAAAAATTCCTTTCCCGTAAATAAAGACTCTGTTAAATACTTGATTTCAGAATACCAGAATTTTAAACGCACCTATCCGGATCATTCAAATGCGTATGAGGCAACACTTAACCAGGCATTGCTTTATGCTTATTATCTTGATCAAAAAGACTCAGCTGTCAATGAGCTGAACAGATTAATAGCAAATAACAAAGTGACACCTACCCTAAAGGCCAAATCAAAAATTGAATTGGGTGATATTTACCTGTTAAAAGAAGAACCCTGGGAGGCTACACTTCTGTATTCGCAAGTCGAAAAGTCACAACGCGAAACCCCCCTTGGATACGAAGCCAAATTGCGCAATGCAAAGCTTTCGTATTTCAAAGGCGAATTTTTATTAGCGCAGGAACACCTGGATATTTTAAAACAGGCCACCTCGCGCGAAATAGCAAACGATGCGATGGAGCTGAGTATGCGCATAAAAGAAAATACGGTGTATGATACAACGGGGGCTGCTTTGAAGGAGTATGCTGCCATTGAATTGTTACTTGCCCAGAATAAAAATGATATTGCATTACAACGCTTAAGTAATTTTCGAATTACGAAAAAAATAAAAATGAGCAAACAAGAAGCGATTGCTAAAAATTTA
>CAZNRJ010000025.1:0-6464 GCA_964574945.1 uncultured Ohtaekwangia sp.
CCTACTTCAGCTGTATACCCACTGCCTACATATTCATATTGTCCGCTCACGTTTAACCTGCGTTTGCTGTAAAGAAGATTGGCTGCATAGGTATAATCATTATCTGCTTTTACAGGGGCGAAGGATTTTAAATACAATGCTTTGCCCGTCCATACATTGTTTGACGAAGCAAGGTTATACTCAAACCCCAGGTTGCGATTATACGCTGAATAAACAGGAAGGGTTGGGTCAGCAGGTTGTTCATAGTTTACTGATTCTTTATTAACGATGAGCATACCGATGTTTGAGCGCGCAAATATTTTCCGTTGCAACGCCATCACGGCAAAGTTTTGGGCAGGCAACGCATCATCGTCTACTTTTCCGGTTTGCATATCCATCATGGCAATGCGCCAGTTTTTATCCAGCTTACCGCTAAGGCGAGCCCCCGCCTGAATTGGGGCATTTAACCCAATGCGCCTTGAGAAGAAAGGGCGAATGGTGGAGTAACCGAAGTTGTTAAACATATCTCCGTTCTCTAAAAAGAACTGTCGCCTTTCGGGAAAAAACAATTCGAACCGATCGAGGTTAGTGACTTGCCGGTCAACATCCACTTGCGAAAAATCTGGGTTAACGGTAAGGTCTAAATTGAGTGAAGAAGTAACGGCCACCTTTACATCAAGGCCGGCTTCGCCCCGTTGATCTGCAGGGGTGTTTTTTTCATAGTCTTTAGAGATTCCTCCCAGCACGTAAGGAATAACAGAAACATTAGCGCCTGCTTTTTTGGGTGGAGTATCCCAAACCAATGAACCACTAAAGGCTAAGGCGGCAGTTGGAAATTGACGGGGTACGGGAGTCCAACTGGATTTTTCGGTTGTCTTTAAATCAAGCCGACTGAAATTTATTCCCCATTTGGTAATTCCATTTTTATACCGGATGGTTTTGAACGGAATGGCGGCTTCGAAAATCCATTTGTCTTCATAATTCTTTACAACGCTTATCCATTTGTTATCCCAATTCAAATCCACTTTGCTGCCTTCGTACATAAGCCCATCCCATTGCGCCCCGGCTGCGTTGGCTCCAAATGAAAACCCATTCGTTTGATCATCAAATGTGTCCATGAAGAGTAAGAAGTTATCATTCTTACCAAATGCAAAATCCCTGCGTAATGATTCTACCACGTACGGACCAGGAAGACTATGATAACAAATGGCAACCAGGTATAAGTTGTCGTCATCGTAAGTCATCTTTACTTCGGTTTTCACCTTCGCCATACTGGTGTCCATCGGTAACACCATATAAAAATCACTGGCCGTGGCGCTTTGCAGCCAATCAACTTCATCAACAATTCCATCAACTTTAATGATTCCACTCGCTTTTTGAATAGGAAGTTGGAAGGCTTCGTTTTTCTTCTGCGCAACGCCAGAAAGGGTTATCGTAATAAAGAAAAGAAGTACGAGGGTAGATCGCATTCTGCAATATTATGAAAGCAGAAGGAGCGAACAAGTAAAATCCTGATCGCTGGTAATGTATGGTTATCGGTTGAAGCCTGGTAATGCAAGCTTGAACTTTACAGAGAACAGCCGGATGAGAATGATTACGGAAATGGAAATGGTGAGATTGTAGTTTCGCGCTAACGGTGTGTGTAAATCCAAAATCAAATAGAGGATGGCGCCAATCAGGCAGGCGGTAGCATAAATTTCTTTACGGAAAATAACGGGTAATTCATTTGTTAGGGTGTCGCGCATTACCCCGCCCATTACAGCGGTGAACATTCCCATAATGGCAGCAATCTCAGGGCGAACCCCCAGGCCAATCGCCTTTTCAACACCCAGGATAGTGAAGAATGAAATCCCAAGCGTATCGAATAGCAGGAATGTTTTGCGAAGCTTAATAATTACCCGGAAGAAAATAATAGCTACAATTACCCCGCCCAGGATTGAATAAAGGAAATTGATATCGGCCACCCACGTTAAGGGATAACTTCCCAACAGAACATCGCGCAAGCTGCCGCCCCCGATAGCAGTAATGAACCCGGTAAACCCCGCACTAAACCAATCGCCTTCTTTATTTTGTATTGCCAATGCCCCGGAGACAGCAAAAAAGAATGTTCCGATTAATTCGAGTAGATATTGAAAATTCAAGATGAACTGATTTAGGTACAAAAATAGTGCTGCCCGGCTATATTAGGTGATTGCATGCAATAAGTAATTCATAAGTTCTGCTACTTTTGGAACGAAATCGAATCCTAATGAAAAAACCTACCTTACTCTGTTTGCTGTTCGTAGCGTGTGTTGGGTTGGCAGTAAATGCTGCTCCCCGTGAATTTTTTGAACTGCGTATCTATCATTTCAAATCAGCGGAGCAGCAGACCCGGACAGAAAATTATTTGGAGAAAGCTTTCATACCGGCCATGCACAGGATGGGCACAAAGAAAATAGGGATTTTTAAGCCGGTAGAAACTGACACTGCATTTGGGAAAAAACTTTACGTGTTGATCCCGTTCAGTTCAATGGATGAGTTTGTTAACCTGAGTGATAAGCTGGCAAAGGATAAAGTGTATGCTGCTGAAGGTGCGGATTACATCGATGCAAAATTTGATAATCCGCCTTATGATCGCATAGAAAAAATTGTGTTGAAAGCTTTTTCAGGAATGCCACAGTTGGCCAAACCCGATTTAAAGTCACCTGTGAATGAACGTGTTTATGAATTGCGCAGCTACGAAGGGCACACCGAAAAAATTTATGAGAATAAAGTAAAGATGTTCAATGACGGTGATGAGGTGGGCCTGTTTAAAAGGCTTGGGTTTAATGCAGTATTTTATGGTGAAGTGTTAAGCGGTTCGCACATGCCTAACTTAATGTATATGACTTCGTTCGAGAACCAGGCAGAGCGCGATGCACACTGGAAAGCGTTCTCGGCCGATCCCCAATGGAAAACACTTTCGGCCATGCCGGAGTATCAGAAGAATGTGTCGAAGAATGTACAAATCTTTCTGCGGCCAACACAATATTCCGATCTTTAACAGTTACTGAGGTGAGCCGGTCCGTATTTAAAAATAATTATTACCCCTTCAATTCGTTATTCTATTTACCCGGAAAAAGTGATGTTGTATGATGCCTGTTGAATTAGTGAAGTTGAGATTTATGCGATGGATGTCAATCTCCCTTGTCTTCTTGTTGTTGGTTCTCGCATCCTGCGATAAAGATGAACCGGAACATCCCCATGAATATGTAAACAATTGGATTTACAAAAACATGGATTTTTGGTACTACTGGAACAGCACATTGCCGGCCAATCCCAATAAAACATTGGAGCATGAAGCATTTTTTAAATCCCTCTTAAATTCAAACGATCGCTTTTCCTGGATACAGGATAATTTCAAAGAGCTGCAAAACTCGCTACGGGGAATAAGCAAAGAAGCCGGCTATGAAATAGCACTCTATCGCGAAAGCGCAGACAACAATAATGTACTTGCTCAAATTGTCTATGTCAAACCAAACTCACCCGCTACCAATGCCGACTTACATCGGGGCGATTTGATAACAAAAATTAATTCCGAACAACTTACACTCTCCAATTACCAGGCTTTGCTGGCGGCCATTTCGGATAACCATACCCTTACATATCGTCCTTTTGATGTAAGCACACAAGAGTTTGGTGCCGATCAAACCAAAACGTTAGTAACGATTGAGTACACGGAAAATCCCAACTATCTAACGAAGGTGTTTACCTACAACGATCGTAAGATTGGATATTATGTTTATAATTTTTTTGCTGTGGGACCTTCACAAACCAGCACGCAGTATAACACGGAGATGGACGAAATCTTTTCAGGCTTTCAAGCTGCCGGCATTACTGACTTGATCATTGATTTACGATTTAACAGCGGTGGTGCCGAAACAGCAACCACTAACCTCGCCAGTTTAATGGGTATAGATGTAAATGCCACCAAAGTATTCACGATTCGGGAGTACAATGAAGTTGTAACTGCCGAGATAAAAAAAGAACCAACTCTTGGTGAAGATTTTTTAACGGTTAAGTTCCTGAACAAATCACAGAATGTGGGTAACCTGCTGCGCAACAACCGGGTTTACATCCTTACGGGAACCCGTTCCGCATCGGCCAGCGAATTATTGATAAATGGATTGCGTCCCTATATGGATGTTTTTTTGATCGGGAATAAAACCGTTGGGAAAAATGTTGGCTCCATTACCCTTAACGAAGATAACGACCCAAATAATTTGTGGGGCATGCAACCTATCGTTACAAAATCATTTAACAGCCTTAAGCAGTCAGATTACGACACAGGGTTTAATCCACAAATATTTTTGGAAGACAATAGTTTTATTTTATATCCTTTGGGCGATCCGCGTGAGCGTTTGTTAAATAGCGCTTTGCATGAGATTACAGGCCTTACCGAATTTGGAAGAATCCGGTCAACCGAATCTCACGGTTCAGCAATTGGCCATTCGCTTGACCTTAAAAAGAGAACCAATACGTTGGTTATCGATCCTGTTGCTCAAAAATCTTTACAGAAGATAATGAAGTAGGCAACTACTTCTTTATCCAGACAACTTCTTTCCCTCTTGCAATCATGGTAGTAAGGGCAATATGAAACGTGTTTACGTGCAGGTTAGCATACGGTGTTTGTGTAACACCATCAACTACTTCGCTATAACCCTCATTAAAAAACGGGGTGAGATAATACTTAAACTTTAAACTGATGCCTCGCGGAAAGCGAACACCCACAAACACGGTGTTATAGATAGTAGGAACCCGTTTGCTAAACCACACATTGTATTTGTCTTCTTTCACTTCGTTGATAAACGTTTTCTCCTTGTAGTTAATCGGTATCTCCAATTCATATCCTCCGTAAAGGTAAAGGCCATCCAGGTCTCCGAATTTTAGTCCAACGGGTATTCCTAAATTATAGGTTCTGTATTTTTTTTTAGTGCTTTCATCCTGCTTGTAGATGAAGCCTACATTGCGGATGCCTAACCCTGTGTACCATCCAAATTTTTCGCTTCGATCGAAATGAGCTAAGGCCTGGGCATGGAAGAATATTGTGAAGCGGGCAATACTGGGTTTTTCTTCCCCATTTTGGTTGATGTCGGCAAACCCGAGAATGATTTCACCATCAGAAGTAATATAGGGGCTTTGGGCCTGGCTGAGAAAAGCGGTGGCAGTTAATGCAATCAGAAAAAGGACTTTTTTCATAAAGTGTGGGTTGATGAGGACAATAAAATTAACTGAAATATTTATACGCAAATTAAAGGCAGAATGATGCCATTTCTATGCCGATCGGTGTTCTTCTTAGGGATAATCTCTCTATTTTTGCCCCCTGAATAAACTTCCTACCCATGAAGCGCGATAAAATTGTATTTGACCTTATTGAAAAGGAAAAGCAAAGACAAGAACACGGTATTGAGTTGATTGCCTCCGAGAACTTTGTATCTCCACAGGTAATGAAAGCCCAGGGTTCTGTGCTTACTAACAAGTATGCCGAAGGCTTGCCCGGAAAACGCTATTATGGAGGCTGCGAAGTGGTGGATGAAGTTGAACAGCTTGCCATCGACCGGATCAAAGAACTTTTTGGCGCGGAGTGGGCAAACGTGCAACCTCACTCCGGGGCACAGGCCAATGCAGCGGTTATGTTAGCTTGCTTAAAACCGGGTGATAAAATACTGGGCTTCGATCTTTCGCATGGCGGGCACCTCACCCATGGATCTCCGGTTAACTTTTCGGGGAAACTGTATCAGCCATCATTTTATGGAGTGGAGCAGGAAACGGGCGAGATTGATTTTGATAAAGTAGTTGAGATTGCGCAGCGCGAAAAACCAAAAATGATTATTTGTGGTGCCTCTGCATATAGCCGCGATTGGGATTATGAAAAACTTCGCTTGGCTGCGGATAGTGTGGGCGCGTTGTTACTGGCTGATGTTTCGCACCCTGCAGGATTGATTGCCCGAGGTTTATTAAATGACCCGATGGAACATTGCCATATTGTAACTACAACAACTCACAAAACATTGCGTGGGCCAAGAGGTGGATTGATTATGATCGGGAAAAACTTTGAAAACCCATTTGGGTTGAAAACTCCAAAAGGAGAGTTGCGCAAGATGTCTTCGATTTTGGATTCAGGCGTGTTTCCCGGAACACAGGGCGGCCCGCTTGAGCATGTGATTGCCGCAAAAGCTATTGCTTTTGGTGAAGCATTGAGTGAAGATTACCTGACCTACATTGTGCAGGTTGCCAAGAATGCCAAAACTATGGCGAAGGCATTTGTTGATAAGGGTTATAAAATTATTTCGGGCGGTACGGATAATCACTTGATGCTGATTGATCTTCGCTCGAAGAAACTGACAGGTAAAATTGCAGAAGAGGCATTGATCCAGGCCGACATCACCATCAACAAAAACATGGTGCCGTTTGATACGCAATCGCCAATGATTACTTCGGGTATGCGCATTGGTACACCGGCTATT